>BJFP01000109.1 GCA_014189875.1 Verrucomicrobiota bacterium
GGCACGCTCGTCTATTCCACCTGCTCCCTCGAGCCCGAGGAAAACGAACACGTCGCCGACGAAGCCGCGCGCACCATCCCCGGCCTGCGCCTCCACACCACCCGCCACATCCGCCCCTGGGTGGACGCCGTGGACGGCGCCTTCTGCGCGAAGTTCATCGCGACGTGATATTGCGTCACAGCCTCCGCCGCCAGTAGCCCGGCTTCCGGCTCGTGTGGGCAAAGGCGAGAATCCAGATCGCATCGGGCAGTTCCGCGAAGTGGATGATGAAAGGGAACCGCTGCATGACCGGCCGACGCGCGCCTTTCCCGCCCGCGGGGAAACGTTGCGGATCGATCTGGATTTCCTGAACCGCCTCGCGCGCCTCGCGCTCAAACTCCAGTCCGATCCCCGCTTTTCTGCCCTCATAAAATTCCACTGATACCAACTCAGTTGAAACAGGACGTTTGCTTTTTGGAGGAAGCGTTTGTTTGAGAGTGGACGGCGTTGTCACCGATCAGGGAGTGGACGCGGGCCGGGGTGTTCCAGAGCGGGTGCATCTCCTGCTCGATGGCGGCCTCCATTTCCGGCAGCGTCTCAACCTAAATCCGACGATGGGATGTCGCGCAAAGGCGCAAAGAAGAAGCAGATGCAGACAAGCAGGCATTCACCCACCGGGGTGAGTGTGAAACAGTGCGCATCTCTTTGCGCCTCTGCGCGACATCCGCTCCTCCCATCGCGTGTCACTGTCACAGCTATTGTCAATATCAACGCAATGTCGGGCACACGGATTCAGGAGCGGGTCCAACCGCACAATTTTGCATCTTCAGCCGCTTCACCGTGACTGCCCTGAAGAACGGATTCGTGTCGGCAAGTAGCTGGGCTACGGGCCCGCAATCGAAAGCAGACATTTCGCACGACGCGCTCGGACTCACGCCTTTTCGAGCGGTAGTTTTTGTTCCACTTCAACAAACAAATCTCTGTAAAACTCCTCCGCTCGTTGTCCCCATCTGACCCACAAAAAACCTCCGTAAACAACAGTATCGCCGCCACGATACAGGTGCCTCAACTGTCTCATGCCTGACCACGCAATCCCCGAACAGCTCGTGACCCTGCTGCACAGCGTCTCCGAAGACAGGCGGCTGGCTGAATGGCTGCTCGGCCTTGAGCAGCATCCGCCCGCCGCGCGTCAGGCCGCGCTTCTGCGGATGGTCGCGGAGATACGCGCGGCGGGCGAGGATTCCGCGGTTGCGGATGCGATCGCAGCACTCGCGCAGCCGCACCTTTTCGACGCGGCCTGCAACACGCTCCGCGAACTCGGCGCGTGACGGACAGGTGAAATTCCGCAGTCCGCCCCGATGTTCCGGGCGGCTGAACGGAACGCGCGCCTTTTCTCCTTCCCGCAGGAACAAAGCGTGCTTTCCTCCGCGCCGTGCAAACCATCGTCATCGGCCACAGGAATCCCGACATGGATTCGATCTGCTCGGCCATCGGCTGCGCGGAACTCAAGCGCCTCACTGGCTGGCAGGATGTGATCCCTGCGCGCTGCGGGCCTACGAATCCGCGGATTGATTTTGCACTGCAACGTTTCGGCGTCGAGACACCCGCGCTGCTCACCGACCTGAGCCCGCGCGTGCAGGACGTGATGCAGCCAAATGTCGTGAGCGTGCATGTGAACACGCCGATCTACGAGGCCGTGCAGCTCATTGATCGACGCCGCCTGCGCGGCCTGCCCGTGGTGGACGACCGACTCCGCTGCACAGGCCTGCTGAATTCCTTCAAGATCATGCACCACCTCATCCCGCCGCACGAGGAAGCGGAATCCGGTGCCGCGCGCACCGTCACCGCGTCGCTCGCGGACATCGCGCGCACGGTGCACGGGCGGCCGATCTGCGGCGAGCTTTCGACGGCGGAGGAAGAGCTGTTCCTCCTCGTCGGCGCGATGCGGCAGGACAGCTTCGGCCCGCGGCTGAAGAGCTACCGCGACACAGGACGCAAGGTCGTCGTCTTTGTCGGCGACCGCCCGCACATCCAGCAGCTCGCGATCGAACTGCGCGCCCATGCGGTCGTCGTCACCGGCGGCCACGCGATCGAGCCCGAGGTGGAAATCGCAGCCCGCGCCGCGGGCGTGACGCTGATCACTTCGCCGAGTGACACCGCGACCACCGTGCTCATGAGCCGCGGCGCGGTGCGCGCCGGCCGCATGGTCGAGACGGATTTTCTTTCCTTCCGAAAGGACATGCGGCTCGCCGAGGCACGCCAGCGCGCGGCGGATACGAGCGCGTTCGTTTTTCCCGTCGTGGACGATCACGGGAAGCTCTGCGGCATCCTGTCGAAGTCGGACTTCATCAAGTCCATCCCGCGCCAGCTCATCCTCGTGGATCACAACGAACTCGATCAGGCCGTGCGCGGCGCGGACCAGGTGCCCATCCTCGAAATATACGACCACCACCGGCTCGGCGGCTTCACGAGCGCGACGCCCGTGCTTTTCTGGAACAACCCCGTCGGCAGCACGAGCACGATCGTCGCGCTGTGCTTCGCGCAGGCGGGCATCGCGGTGCCGCGGAAAATCGCGGGCGTCCTGCTCTCAGGGCTGATCAGCGACACGCTGAACCTCACTTCGCCGACGACGACGCCGACCGATCGCAAAATCCGCGACGAACTCGCGAACGCCGCCGAAGTGGATGCCGACGCGTATGCGCGCGAACTCTTCAGCGTCGGCAGCCCGCTGCTCACGCTCACCGCGGAGGAGGCCGTCACCGCGGACTCGAAGCCATACACGGAAAACGGATTCCGCTTCGTCGTCGCGCAGGTCGAGGAACTCACCTTCGCGCACTTCGCCGAAAAACGCGACGCGCTCCTCGCCGCACTCGACGCACGGCAGAAACGCGAGGCGCTTCTTTTCGCCGCGCTGCTCGTGACGGACATCACCACGCAAAGCAGCCTGCTGCTAGTGCGCGGCGACGATCGTTTCCTGAGCACCATCGCCTCGCCCGTCGCACACGCCCCAGCGGGCACGGCGCAATCCACGCCGCTCTGGCAGCTCGACGGAGTCGTCTCGCGCAAGAAGCAACTGCTGCCCTACCTCATCGAGTGCCTCGGGCGGATGGTGCCGTGAGAGAAATTTCAGAGTTAGGTTTTTGGATTAAAGACTTTGGGCGCTGCGACGCAGATTTTTTGCTCCCGCAGTTGGCGTGGCGCGTGGAAATTTGGATCAGCCGGAACGATTCACACTGGAATCGCACCGCAACTCGCAGATTCGTTTTCGGGCCTCGTCGGCCCCAAACCCCGGCGTCTGGGGAGCTTTCAGGGGGCGCTTGGGATTATGGGTGGATCGCCTCGGAGGTGATGGAATGGAAGTGTGGGTTTTGAGCATGCGGTGAAGAGCACGATGAGCTCTCGCATCGCTGCGGTCAGCGTCACCACGGGCATTTTTCCGGCGGCGTGCAGGCGCTGGTAAAACTCGCGCAGGATGCGGTCCTGCCCCTGGCGTCGTTGGGCAGCCGCACAGGCTGAACTGGAGTGTGTCCTTGGCAATGGCGACGCCAGCGTACAGAGTGGTGATATTGTTCACACTCACACTTGCAAATGCGAGCCGGGCGCGATGCATCCGCGCCCGCTCATTCAACGGTTCGAGTTTGGAGCAACGGATGTCGGAGCCTCATGATGGGCTGCGCATCACGTCCTTGCGGACGTGTGCAAGGGCAAGCCGTGGCCACCAACATCACCGCCGCGTGAGTTGCATCTCCCGCGGCGGCCCCGCTTTCCTGACAGCTTTCGCTCCCAGTTCCGCAGGCCTTTGCGGACATACGAGCAAGGATTGGAGCGCAGCGAGTTCCGTGGGACACCGGCCCGCGAACGGCGCAACCCTGAATTCGCCCCTTCCGCCACAGTGCATGACACGGCCCATATCCACGCGATGATCGCCGACGCGCTTCGGTTCATCCGCTTTTCGCACACGATCTTCGCGCTGCCCTTCGCGCTCGGCTCGATGGCCGTCGCCGCTGGCGGATTCCCCGGATGGAAAATTTGCGCGCTCATCCTGCTCGCGATGGTCTTTGCGCGCACCGCGGCCATGGTCTTCAACCGGCTAGCGGATTGGGAACTCGATCAGCGCAATCCGCGCACCGCTGCACGGCACAAACTGCTGCCAAAGCCCGCGGCCATCGTGCTGCTCGCGTTCAGCGCCGCCGGATTTGTCATCACCACGCGGTTCATCAATCCGCTCTGCTTCTGGCTCTCGCCCCTCGCGATCGCGCTCGTGTTCCTCTACTCGCTCACGAAGCGCTTCACGCACTTCAGCCATTTCTTCCTCGGCCTTGCGCTCTCCGTCGCGCCCGTCGGCGCGTGGCTCGCGGTGCGCGGGCATTTCGATCTCGCGCCGCTCTCGCTCGCGCTCGCCGTGCTGCTGTGGGTCGCGGGCTTCGATATCATCTACGCCACGCAGGATCACGAATTCGATCGCGCCGAGGGATTGCATTCGCTCGTGGTAAAAATGGGCATCGCGCGCAGCCTCGCCGTCGCCGCCGCGCTGCACTGGCTCATGCTTGCAGCGCTCGTGGGATTCGGATGGCTGGCCGCGCTCGGTCGCGTGTACTTCGGCAGCCTCACGCTGGTCTCCGCCGCGCTCATCTTCGAGCAGCGCAGCGCCCGCTCACTCGATGTCCGCGGCATCAACCGCGCGTTCTTCCAGAGCAATGCATTCGTCAGCGTGGTCTTCGTCGCCGCCGTCTTCCTCGACCTCGCACTACGTCCGCGCTGACCTCAGCCGCGCAGCGAAATCCACAGCGTCCTCGCGCCGTGGCCCGGTGGGAAATCCGGCGGCTGCGCCTCGCGATGCAGGTCGCCCGGACGCCGGTGGAACTTCAGCGCAAACCGCGCGATGCGCTCCAGATCCGCGAACTGGATCGTCGTGCAATTTGTGGACACGAGGATGCGCGAACGCGGCGCAGCGAGATCCATCGCCGCGATCACCAGCTCCTCCAAATCCTGCCCGACCTGCCAGCGGCGGCCCTTGTTGCCGCGGGAAAATGTCGGTGGGTCGAGCACGATGGCGTCAAACTTTTCCCCACGTCGCGCGAGCCGCGGCAGCACTTCGAGCACGTCATCGGCGATGAACTTGTGTCCCGCATTCGGATCGATCCCGTTCAGCGCGAAATTCGCACGCCCGCGGTCGAGCGATTTCTTCGAGAGGTCAATGCTCACCGTCTCCGCACCGGCCAGCGCCGCAACGACGCTGAACGAACATGTGTACGCGAATGTGTTCAACATCCGCTTCGGCGCGGCATTCCGGACGAACGCGCGGTTCATCCGCTGGTCGAGGAACAGCCCCGCCGAATATCCCGCTGCGAAATCCAAGCCGTAGCTCACGCCATTTTCGCACACCACGCCCGTCAGCGGCATCGCGGCATCGCCGCTCAGAAGCACCGGCGGATCGCGATCCTCATTCTGCTTCGGCAGCAGCTTTCCGAAAATGCGCCGCGGCTGCCAGCCGTTCGCCGCAGTCCATTCCGCCAGCCCGTCGCGCATCGCATCGAGCGCGGCGTCGGACTTGTGCGAGATGAGCACGTCCTCCGCGAGCCTCTCGATCCAGCCGTCGCCGTCGGAAAACATCCGGTGCGCGTCCGTGCCTGCGGCACCGAATGCCGCAAACTGCGCGGGAGTGATCAAGGCCCGGTTCACGGCTGCGGCTTTGGCGGTGAGAAGAAAAACCGCGCGTAAGTGTACGCGATCGTCTCGTCCACCACGATTCGGAAGCCCTGGCTCGTCTTCCACCAGCGACCTGGATCGAAGGTGCGTTCCGCGATGTTGCTGATGCCCACGCGCACACTCGGGCCGAGCGCTTTTTCATAGACGAGCCGCGTGCGTCGCGAGTGCGCGCCGTTCCCTACGATGTTGATTTTCACATCCGCGCCGCCGTGCTCGCGCAGCCACTCCCAGAGCGCGACCGCCGAGGCGTAGCTGCGATCCTTTTCCACCGAGGGCGCGGGCACTGCGTGGAGCACATCGGTGGGCACGCCAAGTTTCAGGCACATCGCCTTCCCATATTCAGCGAACGTCTTGTGCTCGCGCATCGGGTTGCCGAAATCAATCGGCCCGCCCGTGACGCAGATGCGCTTGTATTTCGAGCTTTGCGATTTGAGGAAGTCCTCCACCGCACCCTCGATGACGTAATCCGACGACCAGCCTTCGATGACAAGGATGTCGCCCGGCAGCGGATCGTTCACCGCGAGAAAGCCGTAGATGTTCCGGACGAAAAGCACGCCCGCGGTCCCGAGCGCGAGCAGCAGCAGCAGCCAGCCGCGCCACGTGGGCACGATGCACTGCCGGCGTTGCAGCAGGCCGAGAAATGGCTTCCGGGAATTCATCACGCGCGCACTTTCCGCAGGCGGTGCAAAACGATGCAAGGGCGAAAGAGCAATGCGGGACAGGCTTCCAGCCTGTCCCGCATTGCCCGCCGCCAGCGCTCACGCCGACGCCCCGCGTAATGCCGCGTCCATTCGGCTTTACGCACTTAAGAATGACATCCCTTCTTTGATCCATGGCCCTTGCAGCGCACTCCCATTGGACTCCGCACCCGCGGCATGTATAGTTCTGCCATGAGCACGCTGTCCCACTTGCAGAGGCTCGATGCGGAGCACCAGTTACATCCGTTCACCAACCACGAAGAGTTGCACGCGGCAGGCACCCACATCATCGGCGAAGGGGAAGGTGTCTGGCTGACGGATCAAAACGGGCGCCGCCTGCTCGACGGGCTCGCCGGGCTTTGGTGCGTGAATGTCGGCTACGGTCGCCCCGAACTCATCCGCGCCGCGACGGAGCAGATGAAACGGCTCTGCTACTACCCTTCATTTTTCAACACGACGACGGAGCCCGCGATCGAACTCGCCGCGAAACTCTCCGCACTCACGCCTGCGCGGCTCAATTACGCGATGTTCAGCAACAGCGGCAGCGAGGCGAACGAGACTGCGCTGAAACTGATCCGCGGTTATTGGAAACTGAAGGGCCAGCCGCATCGCACGAAGATCATCACGCGCGAATTTGCCTACCACGGCGTGACGCTCGCCACCGCGAGCATGACCGGCCTGCCGAGCTGCCAGACGCCGTTCGATCTCCCGCTGCCGGGATTCCTGCACGCGCCCGCGCCGCACGCATACGCGGTGAACCGCGAAGGCGATCGCGACGCGCACGCCGACTGGTGCATCGCCGAGACCGCGCGCCTCATCGAACGCGAAGGGCCGGAAACCATCGGCGCGATTTTCGCCGAGCCGATCCAGGGTGCGGGCGGAGTGATCGTCCCGCCGCCGGGCTATCTCGCAAAGCTACGCGCGCTCGCACGGCAGCACGGCATCCTGTTCGTCGCCGACGAAGTCATCACCGCATTCGGCCGGCTCGGCGCGTGGTTTGCGAGCGACATCTGGAACCTCGATCCCGATCTGATGTGTCTCGCGAAAGGTCTCACCAGCGGCTACCTCCCGCTCGGCGCGACGATGGTCGCGGATGAAATCGCCGACGTGCTCATCCACGGCGGATACCTCGCGCACGGCTTCACCTACAGCGGGCATCCGGTGCCCTGCGCCGTCGCGCTCGCAAACATCGCGGTCATCGAAAACGAGCATCTCGTCGAACGTGTGAGCGACGATGTCGGGCCGTATTTTCAGCAGCAGCTCCAGTCGTTCGCAAAACATCCCGCCGTCGCGGAAATCCGCGGCTGCCAGCTCATCGGCGCGATGGAACTCGTGCCGCGCGGCGGCAAGTCCGCGCTCACGCCGACGTCGGCGCTCGGCATCCGCGGCTCGAAGCTCGTGCGCGAGGAAGGCGTGATCGTCCGCGGCATCCGCGACCTCATCGCCATCGCGCCGCCGCTCACGATCACCCGCGAGGAGATTGATGTCATCTTCGCCGCCGTCGCGCGCGCGCTCGACCGGCTCTGGGATCATTGAGGCTCGCGTGAGACCGCGGTGGAACGCGTCGCTCCGCGCGCGTTTCGGTGTGGAATGGAAGGTTTGCGTGCAACGCTGAGGAAGCGCGCGCGGAGCGACGCGCTCCGCCGGCGCTGATGCGCAGGGAGCCACGTTAGTCTTTTACGCGTGACTCGATCACTGCAAACGTGGCGGAGCATGGATCGCCCGCGCATCTACCAACTTCTCCCGCGCCTCTTCGGAAACACGAACGAGACCCGCAAGCGGAACGGCACTCTCGCAGAAAACGGCGTCGGGAAATTTACGGACATCAGCGACACCGCGCTGCGTGCGCTGCGCGACGAACTGCACATCACGCACGTCTGGCTCACCGGCGTCCACGCGCAGGCCACGGCGACGGACTGGTCATCCATCGGCGCGCCTGCGGATGATCCCGATCTGCTCAAGGGCCTCGCCGGATCGCCGTATGCAATCAAGGACTACGCGTTCGTCTGCCCCGACTATGCGACCGATCCGAAAATGCGCATGGATGAATTCCGCGCGCTGCTCGACCGCGCGCACGCGCTCGGCCTGCGCGTGATCATTGATTTCGTCGCAAACCACGTTGCGCGCAGTCACCGATCGAAGCTCGTGGATTTCGGCGCAGACGACGACCGGGGGAAATTTTTCTCACCGGAGAACAACTTCTTCTGGCTGCAACCGGGCTGGCACGCCGGTGGACCGCCGCTGCGCCTGCCGACGCTCGTGAACGGCGAGTGCATCAGCCCCACCTGCCGCGTGCTCGGAACGTGCGACGGATTTTTTTCCGGCGAAATGGAACACGCGCGCGCGACCGGCAACAACGCCGCAACGTGGACGCCATCGGCGAACGACTGGTACGAGACCGTGAAGCTCAACTACGGCTTCGAGTTCACGACCGGCCTACGCTGCTTTCCGTGCGCGGAAAATCCCGCCGCGCCCGTGCCCGACACCTGGCGGAAGATGGACGCCGTGCTCGCACGCTGGCAGGCGCTCGGCGTGGACGGCTTCCGCTGCGACATGGCGCACATGGTGCCCGCGGAATTCTGGGCATGGGCGATCCCCCGTGCGCGCGTGCGCGACCCGAGCGCATTTTTCATCGCCGAGGCGTACGACAATGATCCGATGAAAGTGGAGCGCGGCAACGTGCTCACCGCACTGCTCCGCGCAGGCTTCGACGCCGTGTACGACGACCCGTCCTACAAGACGCTCAAGCGCATCTACGACGGCCCCTCGTGGGCGAACGACCTCGACGCCACGCTCGCCGCGCAACCCGCGGAATTTTTCTCCACCGCGCTGCGCTACGCGGAAAATCACGACGAGGTGCGGCTCGCCGCGCGCGGCGAATGGGGCGGCATCGGCATGGAGATCGGTCGCGCCGTGTGCGGCGTGCTCTTCGGGATTTCGCGAGGCCCTCTGCTGCTCTACCACGGACAGGAAGTCGGCGAGCCCGCGGAGGGCGTCGCGGGTTTCGGAGGCGGAAGCGGGCGCACGACGATCTTCGACTACTGGGCCATGCCCGAGCTGGCAAAGTGGGTGAACAGCCACCGCTACGATGGAGCGCGCCTCTCGCCGCTGCAACGGAGCCTGCGCGCATTCTACGGCAGGCTGTTCGCGGTCTGCGGCGAGCCCGCATTCCGCAACGGCGCATTCATCCCGCTGAACGGCGCAAACGTTCCAAATCCCACCTTCGGCCGCATCGAAGGCGAGCCCGCGAGCGGCCACTGGCTCTACGCATACCTGCGCGTGCCAGGCACGGACGCGCATCCGTTTCTTGTCATCGTGAACCTGCACGGCAGCACAACATTCCGCGACGTGCGCGTCCTCCTCAGCGACGAGGCGCGCACCGCGCTCGGCAAAATGTCCGGCCCACTGCTGCTCGAAGATCGCGTGAGCGGCCTAGCACCGCTGCGCGTCGCCGCAAGCGAGGTGCTCGTGGACGGATTCACGCTTCCCGAACTGCCACCGCTCAAGTCGGGCTATTTCGAGATTCGCGTCGGCTCCGAATAGCGCGGCAGTGGAAGACCAACCGGCTGCGGAATCAGTCAGGCGTTTCGTTCGATGCGGCGACTCCAATAGCCAGGCTCCCGGCTGCATTGCATGACTGCATAAATGGTGACGCGCTCATGCTGCGGCTCCCAACGGTAATAGATGACGAAGGGAAATCGGCTGAACACGTAGCGCCGAATCTCGGGATCCTCGACCAGGCGCCACCGGGCCGGGTCCGCAACCAAAGCCGCCACTGCGGACTCGACGCCTGCAACAAACCGCTCAGCCACCCGCACCGAGGCTTCGTGAAGATGGTAATTCGTGGCCTCCGCATACTCGAAATGCGCCTCGGGATGAGAGCCGTAGCTCGCGGTCATCAGTTCGCCGTGCGTGCGGAAGCCACGATGCGACGAACGTGCGCCAGAGCCTCATCGCCCGGAATGAGCGTGACCTCGCCGGACTCGACCTCTGCGATACGCCGCCGAACTTCGGCAGTCTGCGCTGCTGCGATGTCAGGGGGGAATGTCGTGGGCCAGACTCTCCAGAATACGGTCGGCGAGTTCCGCCCGCTCCGAAGCGGAAGCTGCTCTGCCTCTTCGAGAATGAGGGCGCACAGCGCGATGGTGCCGATGAGGGCAATTGCAGCCGCAAACTGCAACTCCCGACTTTACTTCGCCCCGCTCTCCATCTGAAGTCCACAGGATATGAAAAACATTTTCGACGAATTTAAGACGTTCATACTGCGCGGCAACGTAGTCCAGCTCGCCGTGGCGGTCGTCATCGGCGCTGCGTTTGGAAAAGTCACGTCCGCGGCAAACGATCACCTCATCCAGCCGATCCTCGGCATCTTCAGCGACAAGGGAATCCCTAGCCTCGCGTGGATGGATGCGAAGCACCTTCACATCGGCTCATTCCTTGATGTCTGCATCGGCTTTGTCATCACCGCCCTTGCCGTCTTCCTCATCATCGTCAAGCCGATGAACAAGCTGATGTCGCTGACCGAAAATCCGAAGGATCCGAACGCGCCCGTCCCGCCGCCGCCCGCCACGCTCGACGACGTGGTCGCCGCGCTGAAGGATCTCAAAAAGTAATCGGCTTCATTTTTCCAAGACGGGCGGCGTTCCACACGGTGCGCCGCCCGCTTTCTTTTCCGGGAATGCTTCGCGCTTGCCGCACCCGCGCTCCGACATTAACACCCTCGCCCGGCCTGTGTGCATCTGCACGCGACGCACATTTCTCCGAAACTCCAACTCTCAAACCCAACAAAAAATCATGAGCAGAAAAATCCGTTACGGAATGGTCGGCGGCGGACGCGGCGCATTCATCGGCGCAGTCCACCGCATCGCAGCAGCCATCGATCAGCAGGTCGAACTCGTCTGCGGCGCATTTTCATCCGACCCTGAGCGTTCGCGCGCGAGCGGCGGCGACTTCTTCCTCCCGCCCGACCGCTGCTACGGCACATTCGAGGAAATGATCGCAAAGGAAAAGGCGCTGCCCGCGGACAAGCGCATGGACTTCGTCGCCATCGTCACGCCGAACCACATGCACTTCCCGCCCGCGAAGGCCGCGCTCGAAGCTGGCTTCCACGTCCTGAGCGACAAGCCCGCGACGCTCAATCTCGCCGAAGCAAAAAAGCTCGCGGGCATCGTGAAAAAGACCGGCCAGCTTTACGGCCTCACGCACAACTACACCGGCTACCCCCTCGTGAAGCAGGCGCGCGAAATGGTCGCCGACGGCAAGCTCGGCAAGATCCGCAAGATCGTCGTCGAGTATCCGCAAGGCTGGCTCGCCACACGCCTCGAAGCGTCGGGACAAAAGCAGGCCGCATGGCGCACCGACCCCAAGCGCAGCGGTGCCGCCGGTTGCATCGGTGACATCGGCACGCACGCGGAGAACCTCGCGGAATACATCAGCGGTCTTCAGATCGAAGAACTCGCTGCCGACCTCACCTCCTTCGTCAAAGGCCGCGCGCTCGACGACGACGGCAACGTGCTGCTCCGTTTCAAAGGCGGCGCAAAAGGCGTGCTGCACGCATCGCAGATTTCCGTCGGCGAAGAGAACAACCTCAACATCCGCATCTACGGCGAAAAGGGCGGACTCGAATGGCACCAGAACGAACCGAACACGCTCCTCGTGAAATGGCTCGATGCACCCATGCAAGTCTATCGCACCGCCAACGGCTACCTCGGCAAAGCCGCGCTCGCCGCAGGCCGCACGCCGCCCGCGCATCCCGAGGGCTACCTCGAGGCCTTCGCAAACATCTACAAAAACTTCGCGAACCACATCCGCGCCCGCATCGAAGGCCGCAAGCTCGCAAAGGACGACCTCTGCCTCGACTACCCGAAGATCGAGGACGGCGTCCGCGGCATGGCCTTCATTGAAGCCGTCGTGAAATCCTCCAAGGCCAACGCCCGCTGGACGAAGCTCGCCGTCTGACAGTAGCCGCCGACG
>BJFP01000110.1 GCA_014189875.1 Verrucomicrobiota bacterium
GAAACGCCATGAACGATCCCATCGTCGAAGAAGTCCGTCGAATCCGCACGGAAATCGCCGCCCGCAATGGCAACGACTTGCGCCGCATTTTTGAAGATGCGCGCAGCCGGGAAGGGGCTGGCGGACGCCGCGTAGTCTCCTACGTTCGGACGGATGCTACGGAGCCGACATGCACCGTCCGCGAAGACCCGCCGAAGCCGTGACGGGTGTGGAGTTGCATCGCACGCAAACTTGGAACAACCTATGCCCGATGAAACTCCGAACCGACCTGCTGAAACACCTCACGGCGGACGACATCCGCGAGGAAGCGGAGAAGGCGGCTCACCGCTTCAAGCCCGAGCCGCTTTTGTCGAAAACTGGGACTGGGAGTCTGTCACCGGCATCAACCGAGGAACGTGCGCGCGAAGTGGAGCACAGCATGGAATTAACTCGGAAACTGGAAGCGCGTGCGCGGCAGGCTGGGAGCGGCAGCGCCGCACCGTAGCCACGCTCGGCGAGACGCTGGATTTCCTGAAGTCCTGCCACCGGCAGGCGCCGTTCCTGTTCTTCAACGGGAATACATTTTCCTTCATCGGCCGCGAACTCGCGTTGGCTTTGTTCAGCGACCTGCCGCCGATGCGGAAGAAGGAAGTTGCCGCTATCATCGCGCACTACGTCGCGGGCGTGCTCGACCGAGAGGCGATGGCGGCAAGCTTCGAAGAACTCTGCCGCGCGGCCGATCTCGTGCCGGGGCGGCGGGTGAAGTCGCTGCGCGGTTCGTTGCACGGAGTCATCACGCGCGTGCTCGACGATGGCCGTGTGGCGGTGCGACCCGATGGATCGGGCAGCGAGATGATTTCACTGCCGGAGAATCTGCTGCCGGAGGATTGAGGCGGGCGGCTCGCTACTCCGGTTTCGGATCGCGGCCGAGGAGGCGGGCCATCGCGGCGGCGGGTGAGATGGAGCCGTCGAGGATTGCCTTCATTTGATCAATGATGGGCGTCTCGACGCCGGACTTCCGCGCGCACTCGAATGCGCTGTAGGTCGTGGGCACGCCTTCGGCGACCATCTGCATGGAAGCCACGATGTCCGCGAGGCGTTCGCCGCGTCCGAGGCGTTCGCCGACTGCGCGGTTGCGGCTGTGCTTGCTGAAGCATGTGACCATGAGATCGCCGACGCCGCTGAGGCCCATGAAGGTGTCGCGTTTTCCGCCGAGCGCGGTGCCGAGGCGGCTCAACTCGACGAGCGCGCGGGTGACCATCGCGGCCTTTGCGTTGTCGCCGAGGCCGAGGCCGTCGCTCGCGCCGGCGGCGAGTGCGAAGATGTTTTTCAGCGCGCCGCCGAGTTCGACGCCTGCGATGTCGTCGCTCGTGTATGCGCGGAAATATGGGGCGGTGAATGCGCGCTGGAGCTTCTGCGCGATGGCGGTGTCGCCGCAGCCGAGCACGACGCACGTCGGCATTTTTCGCGCGACTTCCTCGGCGTGGCTCGGGCCGCTGAGGACGGCGAGCGGGTGGCTGGGAAAATGTTCGGCGATGACTTCGCTCATGCGCAGGCCGCTGCCGCGCTCGACGCCTTTCGTGCAACTGAGGAGCACCGCGCCGTCGCGCACGCCGCTGGCGCTCAGGCGCGCGGCGACTTCGCGGATGGCCTTCGATGGCGTGACGAGCAGGAGCAGATCGCACGCGCTCAAGTCGCCGAGTTCTGCGGTGAGGCGCAGCGAATCCGGCACCGCGATGCCGGGCAGATACGGGGAGTTCTCGCGGCGCTCGGCGATGCCACGCACGTGTTCCTCGTTGTGGCCCCAGAGGGTGACGGGGATATTGTTGCCTTGCAGCAGCAGCGCGAGCGCGGTGCCCCAGCTTCCCGCGCCGATGATGCCGACATTGGAAAAGCTCATGATTTTTTCTTCCCGAAACGGTTCTCCGTTCCGGCACGCAGGCGCGCGATGTTTGAGCGGTGTCGCGCAATGACGAGCAGGCCGACGACGGCGGCGAATCCCGAGACTGGCCAGCCGTAGCCGCGGTGGATGAGCTGCATCGTGATCGCGGTCGCAGGCAGCGCGACCGCCGCGACGATGCTCGCGAGCGAGACGTAGCCGCTCATTTTGAAAACGATGAACCACAGCGCGAGGGCGATGACGCTCGGCAGCCACATCAATCCGAGAAAGACGCCGAGCGAAGTTGCGACGCCCTTGCCGCCCTTGAAGCCGAGCCACACGGGGAAGCTGTGACCGATGATGCACGCGAGCGCAGCCACGATGCCGTCCCACGAAGCGTCGCCGGAAAAGTGCACCGCGAGCCAGTGCGCGAGCAACACTGCGGCCACGCCTTTGAGCACATCGAGCGCGAAGACCGGCAGCCCGAAGCGCCAGCCGCACACGCGCCAGACGTTGGTTGCGCCGATGTTCCCGCTGCCCTGCTTGCGGATGTCCACGCCCTTCAGCCGCGCAGCGAGCAGGCCGAACGGGATGGAGCCGAGGAAATATCCGCCGATGAGGCTGAGGGCGAGAGTGAGCACGCGCGGATGGGATGGAGGAGGGTGCGGGGTGTCAAGCGCGGCGGGCGGGTGTCTGCTGCGTTGGACGTTGAGCGTTGGACGTTGGACGTTGAGCCCGCCGCAGGCGTGCCACGAATGTTGAGCGGCTTTCAAAATCCACTGCGCCGCTGCGCGGAGCTTAACGCCCAACGCCCAACGCCCAACGTCCAAGGGTGGACACTTCCCGTGGTGTACGATGGTTACTTCACTTTTTCGTAGAAGCGCAGCTTCTCGATTTTGCTGCCGAATTCCTTCAGCGGGTAGAGGCCTTTCGCCGCGCCTGCACCGGGATCGCGGGTGAGGTAGTCGAGACCGTCCTTGCCGGCGATGACGACGAAGTGCGTGATGCCGCTCTCGGTGCGCAGGCGGACGATGACGGGATTTTTCCGCGCGAGATTTTGATCGATCAGCTTGTAGCTCGGATCGTCCTCGTAAACTTTGCGCGCGATGTTGCCGGTGACTTCGGCGGCCTTGTCCCAATCGAGCCAGCCCTGGCCTTCGTAGCCATTTGCGTCGGTCACGAGTTTGTTGAGCCGGCCGGGGTCGGTATCAATGCCGTAGCTCGCGAGTACCATCGCGGCGGAGGCGACGGCGCAGCCTTCCGCGCCGAGCGTGGCGGGCGTGTTGCCGAGCTTGTCGTTGCGCCAGCGGTCGTCGGCCTGGCGGAAAAGCGGCACGTCCAACTCCAGGCGCGGACGCTGAAATGATCCGCCGCTCGGCTCGAGCGGGCCGAGGCGGCTCCACTCGGCTTCGGCCCGTTTGCGCGTCTGCCAGTGATCGTAAAAATGGTAGCCGAGGCTGCCGCAAATGGTGAACGCGATGCAGAGGAGCGCGAGGCGGAGTGTGCGTTTTCTGTCGGCCTGCGATGGTGTGAGCGGGTCGTTGGTCATGGGTTGGAGCAGCGGAGCAAAATTTTTCCTGCGCGCTGCGGGCGCTGAGCGTGCGCGAGGGCTTCGGCGATTTCTTCGAGGGGATACACGGCTTCGACGGGTGTCGCGATCACGCCGCGTGCTGCGAGCGATGCGAGTTCGGCGAGCAGCGTGGCGGCGGCGGATCGGCCGGCGCGCTCATACCAGTGCGTGATCCAGAACCCGCGCCACGCGATGTTTTGGAAAATCAGCATGCCGTTCGGAATCTTCAGCGGCTGCCGCGCCATCGCGCCGAAGGTCACGATGGTGCCGCCGAACGCGAGCGCGCCTGCGATCCGCGTGGCGCTGTCGCCGCCCACGGAATTCAGCGCGAGCCGGATCGGTGCGCCGCCGGTCGCCGATTTGATTTCGGCGGAAATTTTTTCGCCCTCGACGAGCACGGCATCCGCGCCATCAGCCTTGAGTTCATCCACGAGTTCGGTGCGGCGGACGACGTTCACCGTGCGCCAGCCGAAGTGACGCGCGAGCCGGATCACGCAGCGGCCCACGGCGGAGTTTGCGGCGTTCTGCACGATCCATTCGCCGGGTTGCAGCGTCACAAATTCGCGGAGCATCACGAGCGCGGTCGCGGGATTGATGCGCAGCATCGCGGCCTGCTCCAGCGGCACGTCCGATCCGATTTTCACGAGAGCCAGCGCGGCCACATTTCCGGCCTCGCGCCATGTGCCGAAGCCGTGCGGCAGCAGCACCACATCGGCCGCAGCAAGTCCGCTCACATCCGCGCCGCATTCTTCGACGATGCCGACGCCCTCGACGCCGGGCGTGCCGGGCAGCTCGGGGCGGATTGGATATTTGCCTTCGAGCACGTTGATGTCCGCGGGATTGATCGGGGAAAATTTCACGCGCACGCGCACCTCGCCTGCGGCGGGTGAGGGGAGATTGAGCGTCTCCAGTTTCGCGACGGCCTGCGGCTCGCCGTGCTCGCGGATGATGATGGCGCGGGCTTTTTGCATGGGTGCGATGACGATGCCGCGTCGTGCGATTGCTGCAAGCCCGGCAGCAAAGTACTCCTGCGCTTCAGCGCGCAACGACTTTCGGATTTCGACGGCGCGTCCAGTTTTGTGCGGTCTCGAGGGCAGAAGCCCGGGACTGCTTTGCGCGCCTCGCCCGCTGTTCCGATGCGGAACTCGGAACGTGGAGCGCGAAGAAAAAATGAGAATCTCTCCTGGCGTCGGCAGCTACGGGAAAAAAGCGCCAAGCGCAGCGGAAAAAGGGAAGGGCGGGCGAGCTTCTGATTTTGGGGAAATGCTCGCCCGCCCTTGGAGGAGGAATCTGTTTTTTACTATGCGGTCGGCGCGGGTTCGCTGGCTTTTGCCGTTCCGACGGATTTGAAGATCAGCTCCTTGTCGGTCGCGGTGACCTCGGCGGTGTCGCCGGGCTTGAATGTGCCCTTGAGCATCTCCTCGGCCATCGGATCCTCGAGGTAGCGCTCGACGGCGCGGCGCATCGGGCGCGCGCCATACGCGGGGTCGAAGCCTTTCTCGATGAGGAATTCGCGCGCCTTGTCGTCGAGGACGACTTTGATCTCCTTCTGCTTGATGCGCTCGACGAGCTTCGCGACTTCGAGATCCACGATGAGCTTCAGGTCTTCCCTGTTGAGCTGGTGGAAGACGATGAGGTCGTCGAAGCGGTTGATGAACTCGGGCTTGAGCACGCGCTTGGCCTCGCCGAGCACCTTGCCCTTCATCGAGTCGTAGTTGCCGTCCTCCTTGTCGCCGCCGAAGCCGAGCGTGACCTTCTTCATCTGCTCCGCGCCGATGTTTGTCGTGAGGATGATGATGGTGTTGCGGAAATCAATCTTCCGCCCGAGGGAGTCGGTGAGCTTGCCCTCTTCGAGCACCTGTAGGAGGAGGTGCAGCACGTTCGGGTGCGCCTTTTCGATCTCGTCGAAAAGGACGACCGAGTACGGACGCCGACGCACCTGCTCGGAAAGCTGGCCTCCCTCGTCGTGGCCGATGTAGCCGGGAGGCGATCCGACGAGCCGCGAGATGGTGTGCTCCTCGCGATACTCGGACATGTCGAACTGGATGAGCGCATCGCGCGCGCCGAACATGTATTCGGCGAGTGTCTGTGCGAGATACGTTTTTCCGACGCCGGTGGGGCCGAGGAAAATGAAGGAGCCAATCGGACGCCGTGGATCCTTGAGGTCGGCGCGCGAACGGCGCAGCGCCTTTGCGACGGCGACGACGGCTTCGCTTTGCCCGATGACCTTGCCCTTCAGCTCGACCTCCATGCGCAGCAGCTTTTCGTTGTCCTCCTGCTCCATGCGGTGCAGCGGCACTCCGGTCCACTTCGCGACGACGACACGCATGTCCTCCTCGCTCACGACGATTTCCTTTTCCTCGCGCTTCTTTTCCCAGTCCTTCAGCACGGCGTCCTTCTTCTCCTTCGCCTTTTTCTCGTCGTCGCGGAGCGAGGCGGCTTTCTCGAAGTCCTGCGCTTTGATCGCGCCTTCCTTCTGTGCCTTGATGGACTCGATTTCCTTGTCAATGTCCTTGATGTCCGGCGGGCGAGTCATCGAGGTGATGCGTGCACGCGCACCAGCTTCGTCCATCACGTCAATCGCCTTGTCCGGCAAAAATCTGCCGGTGAGGTAGCGGTCGCTGAGTTCCGCGGCGGCTTGCAGCGCTTCGTCGGTGATACGCGCCTTGTGATGCTGCTCGTACTTGTGGCGGATGCCTTTCAAAATGAGGATCGTGTCCTCGACGCTGGGCGCCTCGACTTTCACCTGCTGGAAGCGGCGCTCGAGCGCGGCGTCCTTCTCGATGTATTTGCGGAATTCGTTCAGCGTTGTCGCTCCGACGCACTGGAGTTCGCCGCGGCTGAGCGCGGGCTTGATGATGTTGCTCGCATCCATCGCACCCTCGGCGCTGCCTGCGCCGACGATCGTGTGCAGCTCGTCAATGAAGAGGATCACGTTCTTCGTGCGGCGGATTTCGTCCATCACGGCCTTGATCCGCTCCTCGAACTGGCCGCGATATTTCGTGCCCGCGACCATGAGCGCGAGGTCGAGCGTGATCACGCGCTTGTCGCGCAAAATCTCCGGCACGTTGCCTGCGGCGATTTCCTGCGCGAGCCCCTCGACGATCGCGGTCTTGCCCACGCCAGCCTCGCCGATGAGCACGGGATTGTTCTTCGTGCGCCGGCAGAGGATCTGGATCACGCGCTCGATCTCATTCGCACGCCCGATGACGGGATCCATGTCGCCTTTCCGCGCAAGCTCCGTGAGGTCGCGGCCAAATGCGCGCAACGCGGGCGTCTTGCCGTCCTTCTTGCTGCCGCCCGACGGCTGTTCCTGCGGCGAATCCTGCTCGCCCTCCGGCGGCGTGAAGTTTGGATCGAGTTCCTTCAAGATTTCATTCCGCGTGCGCTCGATGTCCACTTCGAGATTCTTTAGCACGCGCGCGGCGACGCCTTCGCCTTCGCGCAAAAGGCCGAGCAGGATGTGCTCCGTGCCGACGTAGCTGTGGTTCAGCGCCTTCGCCTCCTTGCCCGCGAGCGCGAGCACCTTCTTCACGCGAGGCGTGTAGGGGATGTTGCCGACCATCTTTTGATCCGGCCCGCTGCCGACCTGCTTCTCGACTTCCATGCGGACGGTCTCGAGATCGAGGCCCATTTTTTGCAGGACGTTTACGGCGACGCCCTGGCCGAGTTTGATCAGTCCGAGCAGGAGATGCTCGGTGCCGACGTAGTTGTGGTTGAACCGGTCGGCTTCCTTGCGGGCGAGTGCAAGGACCTGCTGCGCGCGGGGCGTGAAGTTATTCATCATGGTTGTTTGAGCTATCCCCATGCCTCGCCGCCTTTGCTCCGCACTTCGCGTGAACTGGAGCGCTGCAACTGGGATGCGAGGGACATTGGAGCGATGAATCCATTTGCGCAAGGTGCGACATGACGGCGCGTGGAATTATTTTTTCCGCGACAGAAATGTCCCGCTGGCACACTTGCGTTCGCGCCGCGGCCATGCGAGGAATCGCCGCATGAAACTCACCTCGTTCATCGTCGCCCTCGTCACAGCCACCGCATTCGCCGCCCATGCGGCATTATCCCCGATCCACATGGCGGTCGAACTGGTCAACAAGTCCGGCGCCACTGGCGCCGGAAAACGCCAGCCGTCTGGCCAGCCGTCTGCCGGAAAGACGCAGGTCCAGACGCTGAAAATCAGGCTGGAAAACAGCTCGACGAAGGATTCGTTCGACAATCTCGTCGTCAAATATTGGTTCTTCGGCCGCTCGATGACCGAGCGGGGCGTGAAGGTCCTCGTGGAGGGCGAAAGAAAAGTCTCGCTCGCTGCGCGTGCCAAGGAACTCGTCGAGAGTGAAGTCGTGACGAAGTCCTACACCGAAGCGCATAACAACCTAGTGATGGGGGGCAACCCAGTGAGGGGGGGGCAGGGCGGCGGCCAAGGTGCCGTCCAATCGGTCAAGGTGCCGGCAAGCGGTGAAAAAATCATGGGCCACGCGGTCCGGCTGATGAATGACGGAAAGGTGGTCGCCGAGCACTTCAGCGACGTGACCTACAAGGCAATCATTGACAAGCCGGCCGCGGCAGCCCCGGCTCCCGCCGCCAACAAGGCGGGGAACAAGTAGCGGCAGACATCGGCGCTACTCCGCCGCGAGCATCGCACCGGCACCACGGCGCTGGATCAAAATGCCGCGCGCAATCGCCTCCGCGAGCAGTTCGCGATACGCGCCGCTCCCGCAGCGCCGCCCTTCGATAGGATTGCTGAAGAAGCCGCATTCCACGAGCACCGCGGGATACTTCGCCCTTCGCAGCACGGCGAAATTCGCCGTATGGATCCCGCGCGACGATGCACCGGGAATCGCGGCGATCTGGTTGAGAATGTTCCGCGCGATCTGCGCCGAGCACGGCGAAGTGTAATACACCTCCGTCCCGCGAATCGCCGAACGCCGCGTGTCGTTGAAGTGCACGCTCACGAAGATGACATTGCTCTGCCGGTTCGAGATCGCCGCGCGTGTGGAGAGCGGGATGAATGTGTCATCGCTGCGCGTCATCACGGTGCGGAACCCCGCGCCGGCGACCTTCGGGCGCAGGCGCATCACCACATCCAGCGTCGCATCCTTCTCCCGTCCGGCGTAGCGCGAAGTCGTCCCGCTGTCGTGCCCGCCGTGCCCGGCATCGAGCACCACGCCGGAGAACGTGCGACTCGTGTCCTTCACCCCGCTCGTGCAGCCCGTGAAAATGCACGCCGCCACGCACGCCGCAGCCAGCGCGAGACCGCGACTCACCTTGCCACTGGCGCTCGCTTCGCGGAAGCTCGTCGGGATGTTTTTCATGTCAAAGTTCGCTCGTCGGAAATTCGTGGCACTTCTGCTCGCACAGGCGATCCAGTGTCAAGCAGCGGACGCACCAAAATCCAAATCAAACGAACCCGTGGCCGCCTCACCGCTACCCGCAACATTCACCAACCGCCTCGCGAAGGAAAAATCGCCCTACCTCCTCCAGCACCAGCACAACCCCGTGGACTGGATGCCGTGGGGGGCGGAGGCATTTGAGCGCGCGAAAAAGGAGCGCAAGCCCATCTTCCTCAGCATCGGCTACTCGACGTGCCACTGGTGCCACGTCATGGCGCACGAGTCGTTCGAGGACGAGACGACTGCGAAATTCATGAACGAGAATTTCGTCTGCATCAAAGTGGATCGCGAGGAGCGCCCTGATGTGGACAAAGTGTACATGACCTTCGTGCAGGCCACGACCGGCAGCGGCGGGTGGCCGATGAGCGTGTGGCTCACGCCGGATCTGAAGCCCTTCATCGGCGGCACCTATTTCCCGCCGCAGGATCGCGGTGGACGCCCCAGCTTCCGCAACATCCTTGCGCGCATCGCCGACGGCTGGAAAAACGATCGCGAGAGCATCGTGAAGCACGGCGACGAAGTCGCCAAGCAACTCAACGAGATGGCCGCAGGCTCGGCGGCATCCGCGGACAAGCCCAGCCGTGCGAGCCTCTACCTCGGACTCGGCCAGCTGGCGAAACGCTTCGACGGCGAGCACGGCGGCTTCGGCAGCTCGCCGAAATTTCCGCAGCCGAGCATCATCAATTTCCTCCTCCGCATGTCCGTGCGCCGCGGCCTCGGCGCGACGCCAGAGACTGAGGAGACCGACCGCGCACGCGCACGCAAGATGGCGCTTTTCACGCTGGAAAAAATGGCCGCGGGCGGCATGCACGACCATGTCGGCGGCGGCTTCCACCGCTACTCGGTGGACACATACTGGCACATCCCGCACTTCGAGAAAATGCTCTACGATCAGGCGCAGCTCTCGCGTGTCTACGTGGATGCATTCCAGCTCACGCACGACGCGCGATGGGAACGCATCGCGCGCGACGTGCTCGACTACGTGCTCCGCGACATGACCGACAAGGGCGGCGGATTTTACTCTGCCGAGGACGCCGACTCGCTGCTCGCACACGGCAAGCCCGAGCACGGCGAAGGCGCATTCTACATCTGGACGCAGGCGGAGATCGAATCGCTGCTCGGTGATGGTGTGGCGCTGTTCAAAAAATTCTACGGTGTCGAGGCCGATGGCAATGCGCCTGTCGGCAGCGATCCGATGAAGGAATTCACCGGCAGGAACACGCTCATCCAGCGCCTCACGGTCGCCGAGGCCGCGAAGGAATTCAAAAAGTCCGAGGCCGAAATCGAAGCCTCGCTCGCTGCGTCGCGCGCAAAACTTTTCACCGTGCGCGCCACCCGCCCAAAGCCGCACCTCGATGACAAAATCATCGTCGCATGGAACGGCATGATGATCTCCGCATTCTCGCGCGCCGCGCAGGCGCTCGACGAGCCGCGCTACCTCGCCGCCGCGCAGCGCAGCGCGAAGTTCATCCGCGAAAACTTGTGGCGCGACGGCGCGCTCATCCGCAGCTTCCGCCACGGGCCGAGCGCCATCGCCGCATTCGCCGACGACTACGCCGCGCTCATCGCCGGCCTGCTCGATCTGTACGAGGCAGACTTCGACACCGAGTGGCTGCAATGGGCTGTCGAATTGCAGGCGAAGATGGACGCGCAATTTTTCGACAAGGAGCACGGCGGATATTTCCAGACTGCGCCCGGAGCGTCGGACATCTTGTTCCGCACGAAGGAAGATTACGACGGTGCCGAGCCCGCGCCGAGCAGCCTCGCTGCCGCGAACCTCCTGCGCCTCGCGCAACTCACCGACTCGAAGGACTTCCGCGAGCGCGCGGATAAAACCATCGCCAGCGCCGCCGACCAGCTCGCACGCCTGCCCAGCGCGACGACGCAGATGCTCTGCGCCGTGGACGCCTCGCTCGCAAAGCCGCGCCAGATCGTCATCGCCGGCAAGCCCGGTGCCGCCGACACGAAGGCGCTCATCCGCGAAGTCCGCGCCATATTTTCACCAAACCAAATCGTGCTCCTCGCTGACGGCGGAGCGCATCAGCAATGGCTCGGCGCGAAGCTGGAATTCTTCCGCACCGTGACCTCCGTGGATGGAAAAGCCGCCGCATACGTCTGCGAAAACTTCACCTGCCAAGCCCCGGTAACCGATCCCGCAAAGCTGCGCGAACTGCTCGCGCGCTGAATCTCAGCAGCAAGGATGTCTGCATCGGGTTGGAAACCCGCCCTGCCCCGAGCCACCGCATCCGCATCTGCGCGCGTGATTTTCTGAATAGCCGCAAGTCCGCGCCGTCCATCACACCCGAACGGCCGACAGCGCACCGACACAACCGCCGGTACAAAAGGCGGCCTCAAGAACAACCAAAACAACACACCATGAAAAAACTCCTCATTGCATTCCTCATCGCTCCCTTCTGCGCATTCGCCGCGGACAAGCCTGCGAAGGCCGAAAAGCCCGGCGCCCCGAAAGCCGAGAAGGCCGACAAATACCAGGTCACAGGCCCCGTGGCCGAAGTCAGCGACACGAAGATCGTCGTGCTGAAAGGCACCGAACGCTTCGAAGTCGTGCGCACCGCCGACACGAAGGTCACAGGCGACCTGAAAGTCGGCGCAAAGGTCACCATCAAGTATGTGATGACCGCCGCAACCGTGGACGTGAAGGCCGACGACAAAAAGGAAGCCCCCGCAAAATCCGCAAAGCCTGACAAAGCTGCGAAGACCGACAAGCCCGCGACTGCCGATAAGACCGAGAAAGCCCCCGCGACAAACTAACTCACCCGCGCCCGGCGCGACTCACCACAGCCTCCGTCCGGACAACCGGGCGGAGGCTGCTTTTTTTGGAGCGCCGCGCGTCCCCGCCGGCCACATCCAAAACGCAAAGCGTCGCTTCATCGCCACTAACCAATGTTGCACTCCAGAGTTGAGATCGGGCCACACGGACCACTCACCACTCACAAAACTTTCCCCGCTTTGGAACGTGGCGCGAGTCCGTAGCCTAACCGGCACTCGGCAGCACGAAGTGCGACGCCATATTCGAGCCGAGCGAGAAAGACTGGCCGCAGGCCAGCCCGAAGGGTGGCGCCGGAGGGCGTCATCAAATTGGACCGCGCCCCCGCGTAAAGCGGCGTGGCCGCAACGCGGCTTTACGCCGTTCCGCTTCACCCGACGTATCAGTCATATTGTGCCGTCCGCCCTGCAAAGGGAGGCCGAGCACGGATAGGACCACCGGAGGCGCTGGGCGCCTCGGGGGAGACAGCCGAAGGCTGCCCCGTAGGGGCGAGACGAGCGGGAGCGAGCGAGTCATTATGGAAGCTGAAGCCATCAGCCACATCCCCCGAAGCGGAAACGTTCCCCAGCTCACCCAGCCCTCAACCCAAGACAGGCCGCCCCCGGCAATGCGCCGCCCGGCCAAACCCAAGCACCCACCAAAAAACAAACAATCCAACTCAATTCACCCAACTTCCATCTTGACTCCTTACATAGGGGTTAGG
>BJFP01000111.1 GCA_014189875.1 Verrucomicrobiota bacterium
CCACCTCCCCGCTTGACCTTCCGCCATGAATCGCCTTCATTCGCCCACAGGTGCCTCACTTTTCGACCGGCCCCCGCCGCACTTTTCGCCCGCCGTTCACACGTCGTGTTCAAGCACGTGGATGCGCCCTACATCGCGGGTCGTCCCGCATCGGGCGGTTCGCAGCTCAAACACAAATTCCACGAGACCGCCTCGTTCATCGTCGGAAAGATCAACGCGAAGCGCAGCGTTACGCTCTACCTGTACGTCGGGAAAAACCTGAAGATGGCCGGCAATGTGACCATCCCGCCCAATCACGAAATCCCCGCACCGGGGCAGATCGTCGAATGCCGTTACCTCTACGCATTCCGGGAAAGCGGCAGCATCTACCAGCCCGTCTATCTCGGCGTGCGTGATGACATCCGCGCGGAGGAATGCACCACGGCCCAGCTCAAATACAAGGCGGAGTCCGAGGCACGCGCGGCCTGAGCCGCCGCAAACCGAAGACACCAGAAACTCGGAGCGAACGGCCCGCACATCCCCGTGGTGTGCGGACGGTCGCGTTTTAGAAAGGAGGTGGAGCCAATGAAACAGCTCCTCATCACACTCACCACCGGCCTTCTGCTCTCAGGCTGCGGACCGGAGGACGGCAACCATGCCGCGCAAACTGCCGCCGCCGCAAAGGCTGAACAACTCGCCGCGCAGGAAAGGGAGCGGACCGAGGCGCGGCTGCACGAACAGGAATCCCGCGCATCGCGCTGGCAGCTTGCCGCGATGATCGCATTCAGTGGCGCGGCGTTCGCGCTTCTCATCGGAGCCGCCATCGGTTCCCGCGCACGCCATGACGCCGAACAATGAACCTGCGCCTCCGGCGAAATTGGCGACCACGCCATCACCGGAGCGCATCGTGCGGACGAAACAACCGCCTGCCCAGGGCTTCCGGCAGAAGATCGGCGGGACGGAGATTCCAGCTCCACGCGTCGATCCGCAATTGGTGCGGCTGTCCGTCATTGAACGCCTGGCGGAAGTCCTGCTCTACACGCTCCGGCGCGCCTAACACTGGCTCTCACCGGGCGGCACCCTGCGTGCCCTGCTGCGCCTGAGTCTCAAGCTCGCACTGCTCACCGGCATCCCGGCATGCATCATCGGGCCGGTCGTGCTTCTGCTCCTCGAAGGCGCGGCAGCCGCATCGGCATCGCTTGTCACCATCGCTGCGAATCTCGCGGCACTGAGCATCTCGCTCATCACAGCGGTCCTCGGCGGAGCCGTGCTGACCGCCCTCGTGCGGACATTCCTCCGCAAAAAGTAACCAACACACCATGCGGCTTTCCGGGCCGGGTGCGCGTCCGCGTGCCCGGCCCTTTGCCGTGCTCACTTTTCTGTGTGACTTGTGTGCTCAGAAATTCTTCTTCCTCCCGCCGCACCGGAAACCTTCAGAGCGGGGATCGGCGCCGGGGAGTGAGGGGGGTTGATCTTCTTTTTCTGCTCCGGCGTCAGCGCCACACCGTCCGGCAGCGACTTGATGATCTGCGCCGTACGCGCCTCATCGCGCCTCATCGCGCTTCGTCTTCTGCTCGGGAGTGAGCACGCCATCGAGTTCCTTCTGCGCCTTCGCGTAAATCTCCGCAGTCGGCGCATTCAGTGGTGCCGTAACCATGCCTCCGATTTGGACCCGGATCTAATTACGCGCGCCAGGCTGGCAAAAGCCGGACCGGCACGCTACAAGCCAGCCCCATGCGCATTCTCCTTCTCCTCCTCGCAGGCCTCTTCGTCGCCCGTGCGGAAAATCCCTGGAACGCCGAAAAACTCAGCCAGCCCCCAAAAGCCGACTGGGGCGCGACCAACGAACTCACCCAGGAAGTCTGGTACGAAGGCGAACCCTACATGGGCAAGCCGACCCGCATCTTTGCATACATCGGACGCCCCGAGGGCAAGGGGCCGCATCCCGCGATCGTCCTCGTCCACGGCGGGGGAGGCGAAGCCTTTCGGGATTGGGCGATGCATTGGGCAAAGCGCGGCTACGTGAGCATCGCGATGGATACCGCGGGAAAGGGGCCAAAAAAGAGCGCCAATCCGGACGCCGGCCCCGGTCAGGACGACGCGACGAAATTCCGCACCGACCTTCCCGCGCAGGACATGTGGACCTACCACGCGGTCGCCGCCGCCATCCGCGCGCATTCGCTCCTCCTTTCCATGCCGGAAGTGGACAAGACCAGGACCGCGCTCACCGGCATCTCCTGGGGCGGCTATCTCACCTGCATCATCGCCGGCGTGGACCACCGCTTCAAGGCCGCCGTGCCCGTCTATGGCTGCGGATTCCTCCACGAGAACAGCGTCTGGAAGACCCAGTGGCTCGACAAGATGCCCGCGGACGCCCGCGCCGGATGGGTGGCAAAATGGGACCCGTCCAGCCATATGGCAGGCGTCAAATGCCCCATCCTTTTTTTCAATGGCACCAGCGACTTCGCCTACCCGCTGGACAGCTACCGCAAGTGCTACAACCTCGTCCGCCCCGAACTGCGCCACCTCAGCGTCATCATTGAACTCAAGCACGGTCACTTCTGGAACTTCCCCGAACCCGACGCCTTCATCGACAGCGTGCTCCTTGGAAAAGCCCCCCTGACCCGCCTTGGCGACATCGAGGTGAAAGGCGCGGTCGCCACTGCGAAACTCACCGCCACTAATCCGCCAGCAAAAGCCGAACTTTGCCTCACCTCCGACACCGGCCCGTGGCAGAGGCGCAAATGGCAAAGCATCCCGGCGGAAATCAAGGACGGCGCCATCACCGCGGCGCTGCCCGACAAGACACCGCTCACATTCTACCTGAGCGTCACCGACAGCAACGGCGCCAGGACCACCACCGCACACGCCGGGCGGGGGGGTGAATAGCCCGCATATTTCGCAGCGTTCGTCCCTGCCTCTGCCTCCGCCGCTTCAATCTCACACTCAAAGTGGGACTGATGGGCAGAGGGAAAGGCAGACCACCCTGAACCTCTTTCTTTCTGTCTGTCTGTCTGGCTGGTAGGCAATTGCTCTCGCGCCCGCCGCACTGGAAACGGTCAGAATGGGGACGGGCGTCGGGGAGTGAGGGGGTCTGGGAACTCTCCCGCACAGCCGGCAATCGCGGTTGGTCATCGTCTTCATCCACGTCTGGAAGCCCGGCATCGGATGCGATGTATGATGAGCTTCCCGTCTACTAGAGCGGCTGCAGTCGCATCTCAAGACAACCGGAACACGGGAATCACTCCGCTCTTCTTAGGCAAGGTGCGCTGGCCAACGTAGTCGAATTGAAATTCATCCGGGTTCGCAAGTGTGGCCATCGCAGCGAATTCGCCACTCACATAAACATGGCCTTCTTCCGCGATCGGCTCGATACGTGCGGCGAGATTCGCGTGTCTACCCATGAAGCTGAGGCTTTTCGTGATCGGGTCAAATCCTTCATACAGAGGTCCCGCGTGCAACCCGATACGCAGTTGTAGAGAAACTTCGGTTGAGGCGAGTCCGAATCGTTTCGACCACACTTGTGAACTAACAAGACTCTGCAGTGCAAGCGCCGCATGCGCGGCTTCGCTTGCGGTCTTAAACACCGCAAAGATCGCATCGCCCCAAGTGTTGCGTGCGAGGGCAGTATGACGTGAATCAGACAACACACGATCCACATTCGCTAGGAATTCTCCCATGAAACCCGGATACGCCGCATCTGGCATTTTTGAAAATCCGACCACGTCGGCAAAAAGAATCGAGCGGATGACAATGGCGTCGGACATCAGGCGTTGAGCGTGTTGGGGTTGATGATATCGATAGGAATGTTCGCATCGCGACAGAGTTTCACGAAATGCCCCGTGCCACCCGGCTTGGGAGCGGCGGCATCGGCTTCGTCCGACAGCACGATGGCACGAAGCTGGCCATTAATGCGTTTCGTCCGCAGAATGGCAGTGCCTAACATGACATAATTGGCGTAATCGCATTGCGTATCTCCATCCACGTCCTCCGCGCAGGTAATGGCTTGGATGTGGGAGGCCTTTTCATAAATGCGTTCGAGGCGGGTGGACCAATCGTAACCGCAGTTGTTGGCGACTTCACGAATGCGACGCAAAGGAAAAGGCTCCATCAGCGTGATTCGCCCGCGCGTTGCAAGCAGAGCCTCTGCAAAAAGAATATCACCTCCCGGCGCACCCGCACTGATGCCTTCAACCACCCCCATTTTGGCGATAATTTTTGTTAGAGCCAAAGCAGCAGGTCCATCCATGCGGCATATTTTCTCTGGCAACCGGGGAGCTTCACGCACGGCACAATCCGGAATGTGGCCGGCAAAAATGAGCAGAACCGGTTTCGGAAACCATTTATCCAACAACTTATCATCTCCGGATACCTCGGCCAGCAACAGGGCGGCAACCGCGCGATTTGCCGCTAGGTCGCCCGGTGACTGAACGCTCAATGCCGCCGCTTTTGCATAGTGTTCGCCCGCGCGATCCAACTCACTCAGCACGAGCCGCATCTCCGCAAGGTTGGTTTGGTTCCACATCGATCCATGGTCGACCCGTTGTTCGATGAACTCGATCACCAGCAGCGCTTTGGCGCGCGCGGTTTCGTGTTGTCCTGCAAAATAAAGAAACTGCACCTCCTGGTTTGCCGGATAAGACCAATCGGCCCCCTCTTGGCGGGCGAAAGTTTTCGCCTGCGCCGCCCATTTCGCGGCTTCCGTCATCAGGCGCGATCGTTCTTCTCCTGACTGCGCGGCTAAACCACGATCTCGCAGCAATCGAGCTTGTGCGCTGCATACACTACCATCGGCCTCATGCTTTGTTAGAAATTCATCCAGCACGTGTTGCGCCTCACAGGTGGCGCCAGAGCGAGCGAGCGCGGTCGTTTTGGCAGCGATCAAACGGTGAGGTGGAAAATCCGCTGCCGCTGCACAACGCAAGCCGTGATTGGCAGCATCGTGCGCGAGATAAAATTCGCCTTCGCTATTAGCCCGCTTTGCGACGTTTTCATAACATGCCGCGATGAATCCCTGCTCAGCTTGCTCGGTCACCGCATGCTGCCACACACGTCGGAAATACGCATAGTCCACATGTGCTGCCAGCTCACGCAACCATGGCGCGGTCGAAGTTGGTATGTCCTGAAAACCCATGTTATTGATTGCTCCTGTCGGTGAATGTCTTTTTCTCCGACAATGTGCCGTCGGCGTATTCCAACTGTACCGTCACGGATTTGGTGGTTAGCGGAAGTGTTAGGTAAATGGTTTCGTCGGTATTGATTTCGTAAGGAGACTGACCCGGCTTCGGTGGACTGAAGGCAAAAGTTTTATCAAGCGCTTCACTGTCTACCGAGTAGCGAATGCTTTTAAGCGAGCTTCGGTAACTGAGTAACGAAGTGAAGTAACACAACAATTTGCCGTCGTATTCGCGTAACCTGACCCATGAGTTCATCAGTGATCCGAGCACTTGTTTGCCGAAGGCCAGAGTGACATCCTCCGTGTTGAAACTCACTTTGAACGGGCCATTGGTTTTATCGGTAATGTCCACGTAACGGACTTCCATCGAGTAAGTGCCGGCCTTCAATTTCCCGAGCGGAACGGACATGTTTGGCATGGGCATTCCCGTCTGCGGATTCACTATCGTTGAAACGCCCGTATCCTTGAAATCCGCATCGCCTTCATAGCGCCACTCGACTTTTTTGATTTTATAATCCGCAAATCCGAACGTCATCATCCAGCCGTCATTCGACTGCATCGCTGTTAGAGAAACAGGATTTTTCAAAACCGATTCCGGCATCGCCGCGAGCTTGGCGGCGCGGGCATCCACGTCACTGAGCCATTTTTGTCCCTCTTTTTTATCGAGAATGTATTTCTGAAACTTGCCCGCCGTATTAAGCCCACGAAAGGCATCGAGCCATTTCTTCTCCTCGTTTTTATCGGCGATGGTTTGATCTCCGAGCTTTTCAGCCGAAAACTCGCGGCTGAGAAGATAGGCGGCTGGCGAGAAATCAGGAGCCTTTTCCGCGAGCGCGCGCAAAGTTTCAATGCGCTGTGCTTTGGGCAACAACAGTGCGGATACTGCTTCGAGCGAGAGCGTGGAATTGCTTTTCCGCAACGCTGTTAGAACTTCATGTGCTCCATCCCCGCCTTCTTGCACTTTCAACATATCGGCATAAGCGACGTAGGGATCGATATACTCCACACCCGATGCGAGAAATGCGTTGTAGCTTTTCCTCGCCATCGCGAAATCGGACTTCACCTCCGCAAAGCGAGCGTTGTGATAATGATCCGCCGGGGTCTGGGGATTAGCGATGATTCCGTCATGCTTGGAGGCTTCTTCAAAAAGCTTCGCGAGGTCGTCGATTTTCGAAACTACCTGCGCAGTTTGCTCGCGCACCACGGTCGTGTTGGCCTCAACTTTTTTCTCTACGATCTCGGATTTTTCATCCGTGCGCGTTTTCACCCACCACAAGCCACCAGCGAGCAGTAAGACGGCGGCAGCGAGCGCGACACGCCAACGAATTCCATTCCTTCGCTCACGTTCCGCTGCGACGCGGAGTTCTTCGAGATCGTTGCGGAATTTGAGCAGTGTTTTTTCTAACTCGCTGGCATTCGGCATCGCATGCCACAACCGATCGCTCTGTTCGATTTTCTTACGATAATCCTGTTGAAGTTTGCGGAGTTCCTCTGGCTCGTCGTTCGGCTGGTCGGGTGTGAAATTCTCGTCGAGCAGAAAATGCCACACTTTCATCCCACGCCGCACCGCATAAAGCGCTTCATACTGGGTGTAGCTCACGCGTCCGAATTCAGGATCGGGCTCCGATGGTTCCAAACCATAACGCTGTCCGGTCAGTTGGATCAATCCAACACAAGAATCGATTTGCCGCCGCAAGATGTCGCGAATTTCCCCTTGCTCCACCCCGATGATGTCCTGCCATACCGGCTCGTAATTAAGAAACAGCAGAGTGTTCGCCACGATCTGTCTGGTTGAAGCCAGTTCTCGTGAAACAGAGCTGATGAAAATACGCGGTTTGACGGACATTTTTTGTAGTTATCAGCCCGCGCGACGCATGTCGAGGCTCAAGCCTCATCACGACAACTAGCTCCTACCTAGGCCGTTTGCCGGTATATCGAAAATGATGGCGCGCACATGACAATCTTGAAGCGTGATTTCTAGTTGTCACTGGTTCGCGGGCGCTGTCATGAGCGGTTGCTGCTAGGAATTTGGCTGCTAGCTGCTAGGAAATTGCTTTCGCGCCCGCCGCACCGGAAACGGTCAGAACGGGGACGGGCGTCGGGGAGTGAGGGGGTCTGGCGAGCGTCACCCGCCGATGATGCAACTCCTCTCGGATGTCGTGGAAGCGGATGATGGGGCCCGCCACGAGCTGCGGAAACATCGTGATGTAGACAGCGACGTACACGAGGCTCCGCTCCACGGGCACCTGCCGCCGGTAGACGTCGATCAGGTAGGAGAGGGCGTGGAACGTGAAAAACGAAATGCCGAGCGGAAGGTGCACGTCAGGCCGCGGGCCCGACACGAGCGACGGCAAGACCGCGGCCGCGATGTCGTGAAAAAATCCGAGATATTTGAAATAGCACAGGCCGGCCAGGTTGGCTGCCACGCCACATGCCAGCGCCAGTTGCCGGCTGCGGCCCTCAGCCGTGCCGATCAGGATACCGAAGGCCCAGTTCAGCACGATCGAGCCCAGCATGACGTAGGTGTAGAGCACCTCGCCGTAGGCGTAGAAGCAGAGGCTGAAGAAGAGCAGCACGGCGTGCTTGAAGGGCAGCGTGAGATAGCACGCCAGAAAAACCGGCAGAAAATAGAAGATGAAAACGACCGAGCTGAAGACCATGGTTTACCGTCCGGTCCGTCGTCGTGCCGAGCTGATGCCCCCGGACTCACCCCACCCTGGAGCCCCGGAGCACGTCGGCCAGGGGACGGACGGCGTTGCTCCAGAGGTACTTTTCCCGAATCGCGTCGGCGGCCTTCCGCATGGCAGCGAGTTTCGTGGCATCACCAAGGGTGGCGGCGAGCGTGGCGGCGAGCGCCGCCGGATCGGTCGCATCGACGCGCACTGCCGCCCCCGCCGCGATCATTTCCTCGCTCAACGGATCTCCTCCGTTCGTGGCCAGCGGCGTGCGCGTCCACAGGTAGTCGACCACCCGCGTCCGCCAGGCCAGCAGGTTCTCCATCCCCGGCTGATTGGCGAAGCAGATCAGGTCGGCATCGAGATACCAATCACCCCGCTCATGGAAGGGCACCCAGTCGACGAGATGCACGAGCGGGCGGATCGCCGGATCCTCGATCATCTTCATCATGCGTTCGTGGCACTTTTCGAAATCGGGGTGCTGCACGAACGGGTTCTTTGCCCCGACGATGACGAGCCCAACGGCGTGCTTCTCGGCCAGCGTCCGGACGGCTTCCAGCAGGCACCCGATGTCGAACCACGGGTAGACGCCGCCGAACCAGAGGATCTTCCATGCCCCGGGGGTGGCGATGAGGTCCGAACACGGCCGCTTCGCGGGCACGGCCTCGGCTTCGTGGATGCCGTAGGGCACGATCAGGAACGGATCGTCGTCGTACGTGACCGGGTTGATGCGGCCGATCGCCGCCAAGACGCCCATGTAATAGAGCCGTTGGGCCTCGGTCGCACAGAGGAAATAGTCGCCCCGCTTGAGGCACGTCTCCCAGATCCGCCGGTCGCGCTCGAATGCCTCGGCCTCGCCATGTCGATTGGCCGAGCGCCGGGCGCAGACTTCGATATGGATCGGAACGTAGGCGTCCCAGACCAGCACCTGATGCTCGAGCACGGCGTCGGCGATCCGCACCGAATCGTCCCCGAGGCAGTAGCTGGCCACGATCATGTCGTGCTCGGCGATCAATTCGGCGAGGGTGTCGTGGCCCCACCGGGCGATGCGCACCCCCGCGAACTCGGCGGGCATCGACGGCAGGTCGTACCAGGCGGGAATCGCGAGTGTGACATCGCTTCCGGGCACGGCGTGCGCGAGCGCGGCCGCCAGCCCCCAGCTCCGCAGGCCGGTGCCTTCCACCTTGCCGACGCCCGGGATCGGGGGCGGTCCGTAGGCGATCACGAGCACGGCCCGGCCGTCGGCCTGCTTCCACACCTCGCCGCCGCGTGGCGCGGCGAACCGCTCCTCCGCCCTGCCCGTCGCCGGCGTCTCCACGGCACTCCGCACGGCCTCGGTCACTTCGTCGAGACACCGAGACCACGGGTAGCGGTCGAAAACCGGGATTGCTCCGACCGGCCTGCGGCCGCGGTCGAGCCGCTCGCGAACGGCCGCCGCCATCGCATCGACGTCGAGGTAGGGGACGAACACGGCCTCCTCGTCCGAGAGCATCTCAGCGGCGCCGACCGCCCCGTCAAACGACACCACCGGACATCCGACAGCGGCCGCCTCGAGCGCCACCATGCCGCACGATTCCTCGCGGGACGGCATCACGAACACGTCGGCCGCGGCGAAGTATCGCGCCGGATGCTTCTTCTCGCCGACGAAGTGCAGGCATTCGGAGAGCCCCAACTGCCGGACGTCGTGCCGTGCCCACGGCTTCGCCTGGTCGTCCCACCGCCCCACCCACACGAAGTGCACGTCGTGCCCGGCCGCCGTCTTCCGATCGACCACCTTGGCGGCCAACTGCACGAACAGATCGACGCCCTTCCGCTGTTCGGCGCGGCCGCAGGCCAGCACGACGCAGGCCTCGGGCGACAGGCCGAGGTCCTTGCGCACGGACCGGCGTTCCTCGGCCCGATCCATGGCGGCCGGCGGCGCGTCGATGCCGTAGGGCACGACCAAGATCCTGGTGGGCGGGATGCCATAGGCTTCGGTGAGCGACGTGGCGACGAGCTGCGACGGGCAGACGATCTGCCGCGACGCGCGTGCCATGCGCTGCACGGTCTTGCGGCCGCCAAAAAATTCGTCGATCACGGTGGACGTCTCGTGGATCCAGGCCACGACGGGCACGCCCTGCAGGCGACACTGCTCGGCGACCCGGGCGGTGGCGATCGTGTTGCAGACGACGACACATGGTGGAGCCGAATGCCGGAGCACGTCGGCGAGGGCGGCGAACACGTCTACGACGGCGGGCACCACGATCGTGGGCGCGACAGCCGCGAAATCCTCCCGCAGCGGACCATCCGCCAGAAGGACGACGCGGCAGCCGACGCCTGCGGTCGAGCTCAGGTGCTTCGCCAGCCGCAGCAGGATCATCGGCGCGCCGCTGCGGGTGGCCTCGTGGCCGACGAGGATCACATGGGGCCGGGTGCCCCGGGGCACCCAGGATGCGGGGATCGTCGGATGGCCGAGCCCCTTGCGCTGGCGGGCCCGCTGCCGACGGAGCGCAAGCTGCACGCTGGTGGCGAGCCCCTTGAGTCCCGGGATCCGGCCCACGAATTCAGCGACTTTTCGGCCAACGTTCATAGGACTCCTGTTGCTGCTAGGAAATTGCTTTCGCGCCCGCCGCACCGGAAACGGTCAGAACGGGGACGGGCGTCGGGGAGTGAGGGGGTCTGTCGAGCACGATGATCGTGGGGTAGCCGCGGATGCCGTATTTCTTCGAGAGCTCCTGATTGGCAGCCTTGAGTTCGGCGGTCTGCGGCTTGGCCTTCGGGAAGTCCAGTTCGACGAGCACGAGGCTGTCCTTGGCGAACTTGGAGAATTCCTCGGAGGTGAGGACCTTGGCATGCAGGTTCTTGCAGGGCGGGCACCAGTCGGAACCGGTGAAGTCGAGGAGCACGAGCTTCTTCTCCGTCTTCGCCTGCTCGAGGGCTTTCGGGAGATCGGTTATCCATGCATCGTCGGCGGCGAGCAGCGGCGATGCGATGAATGCGAGGGCGGAGAGGAGGGCGAGTGCTTTCATGGGAAGGATTGGGTTGGGGTTGATTGTGGTGAGGACTCGGATGCTAGCGGATCGGGCGGTGATGTGGAGCGGTTTTTTTGTCCGGCGGAGGATTTAGCGGGCATCCGTTTCCGGGCGATCCTGCACGAGCGGACGCAGCACGGCGGCGAGATTATCTGCGAAGCGCGTTTCGTTGAAATATTCCCGCACGAGTTTTTGCCCGGCCCTGCCGCGGGCGCGCGCGGTTCTCCGTCTGGCGAGCACGGTGCGGATGTTTCTTTCGAGCTGTGCCTCGCCGTCCGGCCCGGCGGGGTGCAGCCAGCCGGTCTTGCCGTCGCGGATGATTTCGAGCGTGCCGCCGGCGGCGGAGCCGAGCACGGGAAGGCCGAACGTCATCGCCTCGATGGTGACGCGCCCGAACGGTTCGCCGGGCGGCTGCGAGTTCATCACGTAGGCGTCGCTCGCTAGGTAATACGGCGCGAGATCCGCCTCGCGAATCCGCGCGCGCTCGGGCGTGATGGCGATGCGCTGCGCGGGCGTGAGCCGCGCGAGGAAATCCGCGCGCGCCTCGGGCAGCGGAAAGCCGATCAACAGCAGCCGCAGCGGCAGCGCGGGCTCCGTCTCCAGCATCCTGCCGGTGAGCGCGACGAGGCTGTCCTGCCCTTTGCGCCGCTCGTATGTGGCAAAGAGCGAGAGCAGCATTTCGTCCGGGCCGACACCCAGCGCGCGGCGCACCGATTCGCGCGCCGATTTTTCGCGGCGGATCATCCGCGCCGCTTCAGTGATCAGCCGCTCCTCCACGCCGAGGTGCACGACTCCGCTGCCGCCGGGCATCCTGCAACCGGAGGCCCGCCACGCCTCCATGCACGCGTGTGAGTCGAAAATCACGCAGGCGACTCGCTCCATGAGATCCATCCCCCCGCCGAAAACATCGGTGTCAATCTCGTGAATCCACCACACCAGCTTGCGGGCGAACGCGGGGAACGCATCGAGGATGCTGCGAATCCAGTCCTTCGCGACCGCGGTGTTGGCGATGATGAGATCCGCCGACACCACGTCTGGCAGCGATTCCGCGCCGGGCGGTGTGCGCAGGTCCGCGAGCGCCTCCTGCGGGAAATTCTCCTCGCGCCACGAGAGGTTGATGAACGTCACGTCCGCGCCCGCGCTGCGGAATGCACGGCCAAGCTCCGCGAGCTGGAGCGGCGCGCCGGTCAGCGACAGCTCGTGCGAGACGAGCAGGATTCGTTTTCCCGCGAGGAAGGAAAAAATCTCCGCTGCGGTGCGGCGCGGCTGGCGGCGGAAAATAAAATCCAGGAAGCCCACCTGCGCCTTGCTGCTAGCAGCCTGTCGGACTTAGGCGGCCGAATTATTTTTGGGAAAGTTTGAACAAAAGCGGGCTGGAGCGATCTCATCTGCATGGCCGCCCGCTTCGTCAACATCGACCACGACACCCCCATGCTCC
>BJFP01000112.1 GCA_014189875.1 Verrucomicrobiota bacterium
GCACGAGTGGGTCTTCATCCTCGATGCGGATGAGGTGATGCCGCCGGAGGCCGAGGCGGAGTTCCGCGCGATCGTGACCGATGCGAATCACCCCGTCGCGGGCTATTGGATCAACCGGCGCTTCATGTTCATGGGGAAATGGCTGCGCCACGCGTACTATCCGAACTGGAACCTGCGCCTTTTCAAACACCGCCTCGGACGCCACGAAAAGCTCACGGACGTGGACACGCAGAGCGGCGACAACGAAGTCCACGAACACGTCGTCGTGCAGGGCGAGACCGCGCGGCTGCGCTGCGAGATGGATCACTACGCGTTTCCGTCCGTCGCCGTCTTCGTGGAAAAGCACAACCGCTACTCGAACTGGGAGGCGCGCGTGGCGCTGGACCGCTACCTCCGCGCTGGTGCCGGGCATTTGCAAAAGGGCAGCGTGGGCGCGCGGAGGAAACTCAAGCAGTGGTCGCAGGCGCTGCCGTTCCGCGGCCTGCTGCGGTTCCTCTACGTGTACCTCTGGCAACGGGGATTTCTCGACGGGAGGGAGGGCTACTATTTTGCGCGGCTGCACGGCTTCTATGAGTTCCTCAACGTGGCAAAGACGTATGAAATGAAGCGCGATGCCGCACGGGGCCGGGGCACTGGTGATTTGAAATGAACCGCAGCCGTGCAGCGCGTGCAGGCAGGGCCGTTTGCGGAGCGGAATTTTCCGACGCCCTGTTTGCATGAAAACTCTGATCTGGAAGGCGGTCTTCGCCATCGGGCTGGCCGTCGGCCTGGCGATGGCGATGCTTCCGAACCGGTATAATAATCCGCACCAGTTTCTGCCGCTGGAGCTTCGCAGGTGGGTACACACGCACGATGACGCGGCAAATATCGCCGCATTTTTCCTCTTTGCTTCCGTGGGGCTGCGCCTGCCCCTGTGGCATGCGAAAGCCGGCATGGGTTCGCCGTCGCACCGGCTCGGAATGGTCGTGGCGTTGATGACGCTCGTGTGCGGGATCGAGTGGGTGCAACATTTTATCCCCGGACGCGTGGCGGACCTGAAGGATGTCTGCACGGGGTGGAGCGGGATTCTTGCCGCATGGCTCCTCGCTGTGCTGCGGGATGCGCGCGCCGAAAACGCCGGCTGCAAGTGACTGCGCAGGCGGAGCCAAAGTATCATTGGCACGAAGCCGTTTCGGAGATAATATTTCTGCGAATTCACAATCGTGCAGCCTCTCGCAACGCTACTTGCCCCCGAGCTTCAGGAAGCGCGCAAACGCCGCCGGAACTGGCTGGCGGTTGTCGTCGTCCTCGTGGTGGGGGTGTGCGTGCTGCTGCTGGAGTGGCGTCCGTTTTATGCGTGGATGCAGGGCATGCGTTCGCGGCGGATGGCGGCAAAGGCGGAGGCCGAGCTCTTTGCGGGGAACATCGATGAGGCTCTGAAAAAGGCGAGGATCGCGTACTGGACGATGCCCGATGAGCCTGCGGCGATCCGCGTCGCTGCAAAGGCGCAGCGGATGATCGGCCAGTACGCCGCGGCCGTCCCGCTCTGGAAGCAGCTCCGGCTGACCGGTGCCATGCGGATCGAGGATCGCCGTCCTTACGCGGAGGATCTCCTCATGTCCGGCGCGGTCGCCGAGGCCGGAAAGGAGATCGAGGCATTGCTGAAGGATAATATTTCCGAAGGCGCGCTTTTCCGCCTGGCGGCGCGCTGGTCGGCGGTCGAGGGCAATTCGGAGAGGGCGCGTGAATTCGCGGCGAAGGCAGTGAAGATGGAGCCCGAGAGCCACGAAGGGCGGCTGTTGCTCGCGCTGCTCCAGCTCTCGGCAGGGACGGCGACGCTTCGCGAGGAGGCCACGCGGTCCATGCTCGCGCTCGGTGCCGAGAACTCGCGCGAAGGGATCGAGGCGCTCAGGCAACTCGGTACGCTCCGCGGCATCTCGCGGGAAGTGGCGGGCCAGGTGAGCCAGCTCCTCCAGCGGCATGCGCTCGCGACCGAGCAGCACCGGATCCTCGCGTTCAATCTCGATCTCGATCTTCATCCGGCGGAGAGGGCGGCGATGCTGGATGCCGCCGTGGAGAAATACAGCAAGGCCGCGCCCGCCGTGCGCTGTGAGTTCGGCAACTGGCTGAACGGACACGGCGAATTCGGGCGGATGGAGAAGCTCATCCCGCTGGAGGAGGCGTTCAAGCGGCAGGACATGCTGCTCGTGGTGCTGAACTCCCTCGCGTCGCTCCGGCGCTGGACGGAAATCGAGCGAATCCTCCAGACGAAGGACGTGCCGCTCTACACAGCGATGAAGGAGCTCTTTCTTGCGCGGGTCGCGGAGGAAACCGGAAGCAAGGCCGCGGCCGACCTGCACTGGACCCGTGCGCACATCGCCGCGGCGGCGTCGCCGGAGCACTTGCGCGAAATCGCCGCCTACGCGGAAAAAATGGGACGTCCCGCGCAGGCCGAGCAGGCGTACCGTTCGCTGGCTGCAAATGCGAACACCGCCCGTCCCGCGATGGAAGGGCTGCTGAAAATCGCGGGCAGCCGCGGCGACATGGACATGTTGCGCGATACTTTGAAGAAGATGCGCGAACGCTGGCCGCAGGATGATTCGGTGAAAAACGACCTCGCGTATTTCAATCTCCTGGCCGGCAAGTCGGTGGACGAGTCTTGCGCCGCGGCCAGGGATCTCGTCGCGCGTTCGCCGGGAAGCCTTCCGCATCTCACCACGCTCGCGCTCGCCATGCTTCGCAAAAAGGATCCCGCAGCCGCGCTGTCCGTCTATCAGGGGCTGCGGATTCCGTGGGAGCGGATCGCGCCGCCGCAGCGCGCCGTGCATGCGGCGGTGCTCGGCGCAAACGGGAGGACGGCCGAGGCGGTCGCTGAGATTGCCGCGTTGCGATGGGATGATTTGCGTCCCGAGGAACAGGAACTCATCAAACAGTGGCGGAAGCAGTGAGCGCGTCCGGAGAGGTCCCCGTGGAGGGACGGAGCGAGTCCGCGCCGTGGTGGCCGGTGTTCGCCGTGCTCGGAGTCCTGTGGCTGCTCGCCGTGCGGCAGCTTCGCTACGAGTGGACGATCAACCCGCAGTACACCTTCGGATGGGCGGTGCCGTTCCTCGCGGCGTACCTTTTCTCCGAGCGATGGAAGCGCCGCCCTCCCGCGCAGGCGCTGGGTTCGCGGCGGGGATTCGCTGCCGTCGTGATCGTGCTGGCATTCCTCCTGTTTCCCGTACGGCTCATGCAGGAATCCGCGCCGGACTGGCGTCTGCTCGGCTGGGCGATGGGCGGGATCTGCGTCGCGATCACGCTGGCCGCGGTCTATTTTGCAGGAGGCCGGGGATGGCTGCGGCACTTTGCATTTTCGGTCGCGTTTTTCCTCGTCGCCGTGCCGTGGCCGGTGCCGCTGGAGCAGCCGCTCGTGCAGTTGCTCATGCGCTCGGTCACGCAGATTTGCGTCGAGGCGCTCAGTTGGGGCGGCATTCCCGCGATTCAGAGCGGCAACGTGATCCAGATCGCCACGGGCAAGGTTGGCGTTGAGGAGGCGTGCAGCGGCGTGCGTTCGCTTCAGACCACGCTGATGATCGCGCTCTTCATGGGCGAACTCCTGCGGTTCGGCGTCATCCGCCGCATCGTCCTCCTCGTGGGCGGCCTCCTCGTCGCATTCGTGTGCAATGCGAGCCGTGCATATTTTCTCGTCTGGGTGAGCGCGAAATCCGGCACGGAGGCGGTCGCGAAATGGCACGACAATGTCGGCATGGCAGTGCTCTTCGGAAGTCTCATCGGAGTCGGCATCCTCTGCGCGCTCCTGAATCCGAAACGCGCGGACACCGAGGAGGCATCGCTCGATCCCGGCCTGCTCCGCGCCGGCGCCCCGCCGGGGAAAGGCATCCTCATCGCGCTCGCAACGTGGTTCGTCGTGATCGAGATCGGCACCGAGGCGTGGTTCCGCGTGGCGGAGGCGCGCTTTCCGAAATCAGCCGAGTGGACGGTGCGCTGGCCCACCGCGCAGAAGGGCTTTCGCGATGTCGAGTTCAGCGACGTCACCCGCAACATCCTGAAATACACCGACGCGCGGTCCGCAGTCTGGGCGGATGAGCAGAACCGCCGCTGGGCGATGGTGCTGATCCGCTGGGCTCCGGGCCGCACGTCGGTGCAGCTTGCGCGTTCGCACGGTCCCGAGGTGTGTCTCCCCGCGGGCGGCGCGGTGATGACCGCCGACCTCGGCCTGCGCCCGATGCGCATCAATGGCGTGGACCTTCCGATCCACGCCTACACGTTCCGCGCAGGCGAACAGGTGCTCCACGTCTTCTACTGCCTCTGGGAACAGCGGCCTGACGCGAGCAGGTTGCAAAGCACCGCCGAGGAACTGAACATCTCCAGCCGGCTCGAAGCGGTTCGCAAGGGTGTGAGAAATGCCGGCCAGCAGGCGATCGAAGTCGTAGTCTCCGACATCGCAAGGCCCGAGCAGGCGGAAGCCGAGGTGAGGCGCTTCCTCGAAAAATCCATCCAGCCGTGAGCCGTGAGCCGTGACGCGGACGCTGCCGTCTGCGCACGCTGCGCAAGGTTCAAAGACCCGCAATAATTTTTGGCCCGTCCTGAATCACCGTGCGGCGCAGCGTGAGGTGGAGGATTTCCGCGGGTGCCTGGATGCGGACGGGGAACCAGTTGCCCACACCGTTTGACACGACGAGCGCGCCCGAGCGCCGCGAGTAGAGGCCGCTCCAGTAGCGGTACAAAATCGATCCCGCCCCGAGGCGGCCCGTGAGCATGAGCTGCCCGCCGTGCGTGTGGCCGGAGAGCGTGAGCGGGATGCCCTCCGCAAAATCCCACGCGTGCGGATGGTGCGCGAGCAGCAGCGGCCACGCTCCGGGATCGCGCCGCGCGAGCAGTGCCGCCACGCTGTCGCGCATCCCGGCGACGCTGTGGTTCCACGGGAGTCCGAGGAGCTGCACGCGCTGGCCGCGGATGTCCGCCGTCGCGCTCTCGCCGCGCAGCAGCGGCATCCCGCCGCGCTCCGCCTCGCGGCGAAAAATGCGCGCGTCCTCGATGAGGTCGTGATTGCCCTCGCACGCCCCGACGATGTGCCGCGCGCGCAGCGCCCGCACGATGTCGAGCGCCGCCGGAAGATCGCGCAGCGAGTGGTTGATGAAGTCGCCCGTGAGCGCGACCACGTCCGCGCCGAGCCGGTTCGTCTCCTCGACGATGCGTTCGAGCACACGTCCGCGCGTGAAGCGTCCGACGTGAAAATCCGAGATATGCGCGATGCTCATGCCCTCGAGCGCGGGAGGCAGGTCCGGCACCGGCACCTCGATGCGCCGGATGCGGAAACCATCGAGCTGCGCCTCGCCGATTCCTGCCGCGGCGAGTGTGAGCATCGGCGGCGTGAGCGCCGCCGCGGCCCCGAGAAATTCGCGCCGCGTGACGGCCGGCCCGGAGTTCATCACCACCGGAGCCACGTGCTGCTCAGCGCGCACGACGCGCACCCTCCGGACAAGGCACGCAATTTTTCCAACCGTCGTGATGATTGCACGCACGATGCGCCACGCGAGCCACGGCAGCAGGATGACGACATGCCATGCGAGAATCATCGAATGCAGCGGACGCGGCAGGACTTCCTCGAACCCCGCGCCGCCGCGCGAAAAAAGGATCATCGTGAGGCCCGCGGCCTGAAGTGCGCCGAAGATGCCGAGCGTCCACCGCATCCACCGCCTCCGCAGTCTCGACGCTGAGATGCTCCAAAGCAGATCGCCGACTGCCATGCAGGTGAGGAGAATGAGGAACGTCATGCCTGGCGCAAGCTATCGCCTGAAAATACGCGCGCTGCAAATCGTCCGCCGCCTACTTTCTCGCCTCGCGCCACGCGTCGAATGTCCCGGTGTGGATGCGGACGATCTTTGTGATGTCCCGCGTGTAGCCGCCGGCGAGCACCCACGCGACCGGGATGCCGTGCTCCCGTGCAAACTCGAACACTCGGCGGTCGCGTGCGCGCAGATCGTCCGCATCGAGGGCCAGCGGCGAATACGGATCTTCAAAATACGGATCGGCTCCCGCCTGGTAGAGCAGCAGGTCCGGTTTCCGCGCTGCGATCAGCGGCAGCGCATCATCCATCGCGCGCAGCATCGTCGTGCGGTCGCATCCCGCAGGCAGGGCGGATGAGCGGTGATTTTCTCCGTCCCCGTGCCGCCGCACGCTCACGTCCCGATACGGCACGTTGTCCCGATAATCATTGCCGTAAATCGAGACGGCGAAAATGTGCGGACGCGTGGCGGCGAGCTGCGCGGTGCCGTTGCCGTAGTGGAGATCCATGTCGAGGATTGCGACGTGTCGCACTTCACCCGCTGCGAGCAGCGCATCGGCGGCGACGATGAGGCCGTTGAACGTGCAGAAGCCTTCGCCGTGATCCGCACACGCGTGGTGAAAGCCGCTCGCAATCGCAGCGCCCGCTCCGTCGCGAAGAGCCGCGCGCGCCGCCGCGATGCATGCGCCGCTTGTGAGGCACACACTCGGAAAAAGGGCGGGGGACCACGGGAATTTCTGCGACTCGGCGAGTGCCCTCGGTTCGCCGCTTCGGATCGCGTCCACGTATTCGCGAGTGTGGACGCGCAGCAGATCGGCCCCGGTCGCGGGCAGGGGCTCCGCGAGGGTGACGTCCGGCATCTTCGCGACCTCCTCGGCGACGAGCGCAAACTTTCGCATCGGCATGATGTGCTCGCCGATCGGCGCGGCGAATCCGGGATGATGGAATGCGGCGAGCTTCAATGGGGAGGGATTGGAGAACTTGCCGCTGCTGTCGGCGGGATGAGTGCGATCTCGGCGTGATCGCCGGGGAGGAGCGCGAGATTCAGGGCGGGATGCGCCATGTCCTGCGCGCGGAACTGCGCGCCGTACATCGCGTGAAGTGCGCGCACGATCCGGCGCACTTCGCCGCCGGAGATCGATCGTTCATGCTCGCGCCCGACACGCCGGACGATGAGTTGGAAGGGAAGCGGCTGCGCTCCGCGGGACGCATCAATCACATTCGGCGGACGGAAGTCGGGCTGATGATAGCGCACCGTCTGCGGATCGATCTTGAGGTAGCCCGCGCGCCCGTAGGCGAGCAGGCGCAGCGCCATCCGCGGGTCGCTGCCGTCGTCGTATTCCATCTCGCCCGCGAGCGTCACACTGCAGCCGGGCGTGCCGGTTGCCACTGCGAGTTCCCGTGCGGTCAGGATCGGAGCTGCGCGCATCCAGCCTGCGAGGCCGCTGCGCCGCCACGCGGGTGCGACGAGGACGTGCGAGAGGTGGACGATGATCCCGCCCTCGCATGCGATGGCCGTGTGATCGCGCACTGCCGCGATTTCCGCCCCGGCGCGCACGAGCAGGATTTCGTAGCGGAGCCGACTTGCCCCACGCATGCGGGCGGCGAGCACGTCGCGCGATTCCATCTCATGCGTCGCTCCGAATTCCAGCCACAGTGCGGAGAATGCGGTTTCAAAATGGGGATCTTCGCACGAACGGATCTGGGACCATGTAAACTGCGTCGGATCGAGGTCCGCCGATTTTCCGTCGCCGGGGGCGAGCAGATCGGGTGTGAGTAGCGCAACGTCCATGGCCGTAATGTCTCACGGATGCCGCGATCACGCGAGCACGGCGACGGTTCGGCGCGTGGCGCAGCGTGCGTCAGGGCGTGAAATGTTCGACTCGCAGCAGCGTCGGCGCGCCCTCGACCGCCGGGAGCGCGGTGATGCGCGCGATGGCCTCGCGCACCTGCGCGTGCGTGGCGTCGTGCAGCATCAGGATCAGCTCGGCGCTCTGGCCGTCGCTCTCGGGCTGGATCATCGAGCTGATGCCGATGTTCAGTTCGCCGAGCACGCCGGCGACCTGTGCGAGCACGCCGGGTTTGTCGTCCACGGGGATGCGCAGATAGTACTGGCAGAGGATTTCGTCCAGCGGCTTGCAGTCGCCGTAGAGGCCGTGCGGCATGAAGCCGAAGTCGCGCCGCTTCGAGTCGAGCGCGTGCGCGGCCTCGGCGAGATCGGCGATGACGGCGCTCGCAGTCGGATCCTGGCCCGCGCCGCGTCCGTAAAACAATGTTTCACCGACCACGTCGCCATGCACGCAGAGCGCGTTGAAGACGCCGTTCACGCTCGCGAGCACGTGCTTCTCCGGGATGAGCGTGGGATGCACGCGCACCTCGATCGCGCCGCGATCGTCGGCCTTGATGATGCCGAGCAGCTTGATGCGGCAGCCGAGCATTTTTGCAAAACCGATGTCGCGTGCGGTGACTTTTTCGATGCCTTCGACGAACACCTTCGAGGGGCTGATCCATGTGCCGTACGCGAGCGATGCGAGGATGATCGCCTTGTGCGCGGCGTCCCAGCCGTTCACGTCGAGCGTCGGGTCGGCCTCGGCGTAGCCCTGCGCCTGCGCCTCGGCGAGCGCGGCGGCGTAGTCGAGCCCGGCCTCGGTCATGCGCGTGAGAATGTAGTTCGTCGTGCCGTTGATGATGCCATGGATGGACTTGATGTGATTGCCGATGAACGACTCGCGCACCGCCTTGATGATCGGGATGCCGCCCGCGACCGCCGCCTCAAAAAAGATCGGCACCTGCTTCGCCGTCGCGAGGTCGAAGAGTTCCTTGCCGTGCTCGGCGAGCAGCGCCTTGTTGCCGGTGACGACTATTTTTCCCGCCCCGATGGCGCGCACGATGAGCTCCCGCGCCTCCTCGATGCCGCCCATCAGCTCGACGACAATCTGCACCTGCGGATCGTCCACGACGTCCTGCCAGCGCGCAGTGAAAAGCTCCGCGGGCGCCTTCACGTCGCGCGTCTTTTTTGGATCGCGCACGGCGATGCGGCACACGGCGAGTCCGAGTCCGAGACGTTGCGAGAGCAGGTCGCGATTCTGCGCGAGGTGTTTGAAAACGCCTGCGCCAACAGTGCCGAATCCGGCGAGGCCGATGCCGATTTGTTTCATAAAATGGGCGCGGACTATCGAAGCGGCGCACGTGAGCGGCAAGCGCGGAGTGGCGGGACTGTGTTCGGTAGTTCAGGCGACGTCGAAGCCAGGCAAGATCCCCTGCTTGCGTCGCACACCGCGGCAACGTACACGCAGTGCATGGCACTCAATTCTCCACGCACCATCACGGTGCAATTCCCGCCGCACCTTGCAAGGTGGGTTCCGGTCATCCCGTTTCTCATCTTCGCGCTGTGGCTTGTCTTCACGAGCTACTACACCATTCCCGCCGAGTCGGTCGGGGTCGTGCTGCGCTTCGGAAAGTTCGAGGCGATCCGCGAGCCGGGGCTGCATTTCAAGCTGCCGTTTGGCATTGATGAAATCCTGCCGGTCGCGGTGAAGCGGCAGCAGAAGCACGAGTTCGGCTTCGCGACACCGGGCGCGACGAGTCCTTACCAGTTCACCAATGAGCAGGATCGCGAGAAGAACATGGTCACCGGCGATCTGAACACGGCGCTCGTCGAGTGGGTGGTGCAGTACCGCCTCGTCGTTCCGAAGGACTACCTCTTCAGCGTGCGTCGTCCGGAGGAGACGCTGCGCGATCTTTCCGAATCCATCATGCGCGAGATCATCGGCGACCGGACGGTGGACGAGGTCATCACCATCGGGCGGCAGGACATCGAGAACAGCTCGCTGTTGCGGCTGCGCGAGGTGGTGAAGGAATTCCAGCTCGGCATCGCGGTGGATCAGGTGCAGCTCAAGAATATCAACCCGCCGCGCGAGGTGCAGACCTCGTTCAACGAAGTCAACAAGGCCAAGCAGGATCGCGAGAACATGATGAACATCGCCAACGGTGAGTACAACAAGGTCGTCCCGCGCGCGAGCGGCGAGGCCGAGCAGAAAATCAGCGTCGCCGAGGGCTACAAGCTCAAGCGCGTGAACGAGGCGCTCGGCGATGTGTCGGCGTTCAATGCGGTGCTCGCGGAATACCTCAAGGCGCCCGATGTCACGCGAACACGGATTTACCTCGAGACAATGGCCGACGTGCTCCCGCAGGTACGAGAGCGGGTGATCGTGGACGACAAGATCACGCAACTGCTGCCGATGTTACCCGGTGTCGGCCAGAAAGGGGGGGCACGGAAATGAACCCTTCACGAATCATCCTGCTCGTCATCGCGATCCTCGGCATGATCGTTCTCGGCAGCAGCGCCTACACGGTGCGCGAGACCGAGGTCGTCATCCTCACGCAGTTTGGCCGGCAGATCGGCACGCCGGTCACGGAGTCCGGGCTGCACTGGAAGCTGCCGTTCATCCAGTCGGTGAACCGCATCGAGAAGCGTCTGCTCGAATGGGACGGTCCCGTGAGCGAGATGCCGACGGAGGACAAGACCTACATCTCCGTCGAGGCATTCGCACGCTGGAGGATTCACGATCCCGCGATCTATTTCGTGAGCTTGCGCGATGAGCGCAGCGCGCAGTCGCGGCTGGATGACATCATCGGCAGCGAGATCCGGATCGCCGTCGCGCGGCACGAACTCATCGAGATCGTCCGCAGCGACAAGGCGCGAAAGATGGTGGATGCCGTGGACAAGGATTTCGCCGGGAAGGCCGCCGAGCTGCCGACGATCAAGCGCGGACGCCGCGAGATCGAGCGCGACATTCTGAAGGAGGCCGCGCCCAAGGTGAAGTCCCTCGGCATCGAGCTGCTCGACGTGCGGCTCAAGCGCGTGAACTACAACACGCAGGTCGTCGAGCGCATCCACCAGCGGATGATCAGCGAGCGTCTGCAGATCGCGCAGGGCTACCGTTCCAAGGGCGAGGGCGAGGCTTTGCGCATCACGGGAAAAAGGGATCGCGACCTTCGAGAGATCGAATCCACCGCATACCGCAAGGTGCAGGAAATCCAGGGCGCCGCCGACGCCGAGGCCACGCGCATCTACGCCGAGGCGTTCAACAAGAGCCCGCAGGCCGTCGAGTTCTACGGCTTCGTGAAGACGATGGAGACGTATAAAAAAATCCTGCTCGGCGAGACGAGCATCGTGCTCTCCACTGACGGCGATCTGTTCCGCCTGCTGAAAAGCGCGAAGCCCGTTGCCGCGGAAACTGCACCTTCCTCGCTGACTCCGGCACGGGCGGTTGCCCCCGCCGCTGGTCCGATCGCTCCAGTCGTGCCAGTCGTGCCGTAGGATTTTGAAGGTGTACCGGCAATGATCGAGGGCCAAAGGCCCGTAACCATACCAGCCCAGGGCATCGCCCTGGGAAATGTTTCCCGTGTTTCCGAGGGCTGAAAGCCCGATCTATTCTGCTCGATCGCACCGCATGGAACGGGCTTTCAGCCCTCGGTTCGTTTCCGGAAATTCCTGGGGCGTTGCCCCAGGCTGGTATGGGTTGCGCCTTTGGCGCGCAGGGGAGGCGAGGGGGGGCGCCTTTGGCGCACAGGGGAGGCGAGGTTTTCGGCGCACTGTCTTAGTCTGCGGGCATATCGGGCACGTCGAGCGGCCGTCCGTTGTCTTTCGCAGTGAGGCCGAGCAGGAATGGCCCGGCGCGCTTCGCCCATTCGGCGGGTTTCGGATGGCTCGCTGCGCCGGTGCCGAAGCATGAGCGCAGCATCTCCGTGTTGATGATTCCAGGATTCAGCGCGACTGCGGCGAGTCCGCTCGGCAGTTCCTGAGCGAGCGCCTGTGTGAGGCCCTCGATGGCCCATTTGCTCGCGCAATAAATCGCAACATCTGGCGAGGTGCTGCGGCCCCAGCCGGAGCTGAAATTCACGATGACGCCGCCGCGCTTCGCCATCACCGGGACGAAGTGCCGGATCGTGTTCACCGTGCCGGCGATGTTCACATTTAGCGTCACGCTGATTTCCGCCTGTGGCACTTTCCAGAGCGGCGCATTCGATGCGATCACGGCGGCGTTGTTGATGAGCAGATCCGGCGCTCCGTGCGTCACGCTGGTTCGTTCCGCCCAGCGTCGGACGGCTTCGTCGTCAGCCACGTCGAGCGCGGTGAAATCGTGCGGCGGGCCGAATTTTTCGCGCAGTTCGGCGATGTGTTTCTCCGAGCGTCCGCAGCCGATGATGAGGTGGCCTTGTGCGATGAAAAATTCCGCCAGTGCGCGACCGCAGCCGCGCGTGCAGCCGGTGAGCGCGATCATTCGTGCGCCGTCGCGCGGCACGACGGACGCGACTTGCACCGCAGGGTTCCAGTTCTTTGGCGGCGGGTTTTTCGACTGCCACTTCATGCCGCCGCGCTTCCATTCGTCGCGTGCGGCGGCGTGGCTGCGGAGTTTGTCGTCGTCGTCCACGCCGTGCTGGTAGCCGCATGACGGGCAGATTTCCGAGGATCCGC
>BJFP01000113.1 GCA_014189875.1 Verrucomicrobiota bacterium
CCACCAGGGGTGGGTCTGGCCTGACTACGGCCCACGTTACGATAGAATCGGGCGGTTGTCGCGCGATGCCCAAGGAAATGAGATCCCCGAAAAGGAAAGACTTCCACCCGGGGTCGGCGATGGCTGGCGCATCTTCTACGGCAAGGGGCCGTTCCAAAAGCAGTTCACCGATTTGATCAATCCTGGCGAATACCAGATCACCGCCAAGATGGTGGGAATCAAGGCCGGTGATGAATTGCCCAAGTTTGCCTTGGTCGTCAACGGCAAGAGCGTGACGCAGGGCGTTTGCGGTGAAAAGGATGAAGATTACGTTGCGTCGGTTCGCCTGAAGCCGGGCGAGTTAAATATTGGCGTGTCGCTCCTCAATCCATTCACCGACCCGGCGGACGAGACGAAGAAACGCGGCATAGCGCTGGGCGGCATCAAGATCGTCGGCCCGATGTTTCCTGAATCGCACGAACGGTTGCTCGCGGGATCGGAAAAGCTTGAGGGGGACGCCAAATCGCGGTTCGTCCTCGAACGATTCGCAACCCGAGCTTATCGGCGACCGGCCACAAAGGAAGAAGTCGATCGTTTGATCGCACTGATGAAGCAGGCGGAACAGATTCCATGGTTCAAGCTTACCGAAACAAGTGTGAAGAAGCTGCAGGAGGCAAAGGTTGAGGGGCATTGGATCAAAAGACTAGAGCCATTGTTCTCGGCGGAGTTTCGCGACGACGAATATTTCGGGAAATCAGTCAGGGCGCTTTTGATTGCCAATGGCAAGCCGGACTACACGCATCTGGAGGCCATCCTCGCCGCCGCGGAGCAAGCCCCGCCGTCGTGGGAGGCACGGATCGCCTTGGCCATGCGGGCTGTTCTCGCCTCGCCGAAGTTTCTTTACCGGGCGGAACTGGATTCGCGGCCCATGGAGAAGGAGGCCCATCCGATCGACGATTTTCAGCTCGCTTCGCGATTGTCGTATTTTCTGTGGAGCACGATGCCCGATCAGGAACTCTTCGACCTAGCTGCGAAGAAGCAACTTCATCAGAACCTGCCCGCACAGGTCAAACGGATGCTGGCGGACCCTCGCTCGAAAGCGTTGTTCGACAACTTCGCCACCCAATGGCTCCATCTGCGGAAGCTGCGCGAATTCTCCCCCGATCCCAAGCTTTTCCCCGAGTTCACGCTGGAACTGCGCGACGACATGCTGAGGGAGACGGACCACTTCTTCATGGCCGTCATGCGCGAGGACCGCAGCATCCTCGACCTGATCGACGGCAAGTTCACGTATCTCAATCAGCGGTTGGCCAAGCTCTACGACATCGGCGACACGAACGGGAATTCGTCGCTTCCGAAAGTCCAGATGGTGAATCCGAAAGGGGAGGCAATCCCGCCGATCACCGCCGAGAAAGATTCAATGGTGGGGAGGAATCCATTCGTTCGCGTGAACCTGGAAAACACCCGGCGCGGAGGATTGCTCACTCACGCCAGTGTGCTGGCGATCACGTCGCAACCAACGCGAACATCGCCGGTGAAACGGGGCCATTGGGTGCTGGAACGGATTCTCGGCACCCCGCCTCCGCCTCCGCCGCCCAATGTGCCGCCACTCGAAGGGAAAAAGGAAGCCAAGCCGGCGACGCTTCGCCAGCAACTGGAGCAACATCGCGCGAACCCGGATTGTACGGGCTGCCACGCCCGCATGGACCCGATCGGCTTCGGGTTTGAGAACTTCAACGCCATCGGCAGGTTTCGCGACAAGGACGGCGACCTGCCGATTGATGCCGCAGGCGAGCTTCCCGGCGGCCAGAAGTTCAATGGGCCGGACGAGCTGAAGACAATTCTGAAGAACAAGAAGGAGCTGTTCAGTCGCAACCTGACCGAAAAAATGCTGATCTACGCGGCAGGTAGGGGGCTTGATTTCTATGATCGCCGCAGCGTGGACGGAATTTTGGCGGAGCTTCAGAAAAACGACAACCGATTTCACTCCCTGATCACTGCCATCGTGCAAAGCGATCCCTTTCGCATGCGTCGGGGAAAGGACCAGCCATGAGCGGGATCTTTTCTCCACGCGATCCTGCAATCGTTTGCATGGAAGACGGTGTCCAGGTCTCCCGATGCGGGATTCGCGAAGTAACTTCCCTCAAACGATGCACACTATGAAAAAGATGAACCAAACCGTCATGCCGTGGATTCTGGGTATTTGCGTATTTCTTGCCTGTTGCCCGACAACCGTCGTGGCTCAGGATGCAAACCCGCCAGTGAAGGCAAAATCGCTGCCTGCGGGGCTGCGGACGATGTTCGGCGTGGTCACAACTTGGAACGGAGCCGACGGGACGGCGTCCTTGGGCAAGGAGGTCGGCATCGAAGGGCATCAAAGCCTCCTATTTGCAAAGTATAAGGACACTTTGGCGTCTTCGCTGGAAAAGGGTGAGATCGATGCCGTCATGGGACTATTCTGGTACGGGCCTCATGAAAAGATAAAGGAGGAGGATGTTTACAGGCTCGCGGCGGAAATGGGCCCGAAGCACAATCCGAAGTTCCGCGGTGTTTACGTCCTGACGGCGTACCTGATTCACGATGGGCGTGATGACGCAAACAAATTCTCGAAGACGAACGATGAATACAATCAAACCAACCTCGCCGAAATGCAGATCAAGCTCGAGGCGCTTCGCAAGAAGGAGGAGGCTTTTGCGGACGCGACCAACAACAAGGCTGGCGGGCGGGTCGTGTTTCTCGTGCCACTGGGCGAAGGGATGCTGGAATTGCGGAAGATGATAGTCGCGGGGAAGGTCCCCGGTGTGACGAAACAATCGGGGCGGGTGACGGACGATCCCAAGGCAATAACCTCGGTGCTGCTGGGTGACAACATGCCGCACCTGGGACATCTCGGTTCATGCCTTGGCACTTACATGCAATTTGCGGCTCTTTATCGGATGTCGCCGGAAGGGATCCCGTTTCGGGGGAAGGACGGTGACGGATTGACCGACGAGCAGCGGGCGATCCTGCAGAAGCTCGCATGGGACATGGTCTCCAAGTATCCATACGCGGGGATTGCCAAGTAGGCAGGCCATCCGTGGGAGAATCTCAGGCTTCGCGCATGCGGTTTCCCGGATTTGGAAATGAGTCCGGTGTAGAAAATGATGCGCCCGTCTTTCAAAAAAGCTGCGCCTGGGCGAGTTTTCACCCCCTCCGACAATGCAAATGCGTTGAGACGGAAACACCGGGGCGGTTCTATCGCTCACCCGCGCACCTGCCCGTTGCCGCGGAGGAGGTATTTGTAGGTCGTGAGTTCTTCGAGGCCCATGGGGCCGCGGGCGTGGAGTTTGTCGGTGGAGATTCCGATCTCGGCGCCGAAGCCGAATTCGCCGCCGTCGGTGAAGCGGGTGCTGGCGTTCCAATAGACGGTGGCGCTGTCCACTTCGGCGAGGAAGTGCGACGCGGCGGTTTCGTCGGTGGTGATGATGCAGTCGCTGTGGTGCGAGCCGTTGGCTTCGATGTGGGCGATGGCGGCGTCGAGCGTGTCCACGGTTTTGATGGCGAGGATCAGGTCGAGGAATTCGGTGCGGTAGTCGTCGGGCTTTGCCGGAGAAAGCAGTGCGCAGTGCTCAGTGCTCAGTGTGGAGCGTTCCGATGACTGACTGGGGACTGAGTAATGAGCACTGAGCACTTCCAGCGACCGTTCGTCGCACCGCAAGTGCACTCCATTTTTCAAAAGAGCGCGGCCTGTCGTGGCGGCAAATTTTTCCAGTACGGCGGAGTGGACGAGGACGGTCTCGATGGCGTTGCAGACGCCGGGGCGCTGACACTTGGCGTTGATGATGAGGGACTCGGTCATGCCGAGGTCGGCGGCTTTGTCCACATACATGGCGCAGATGCCGTCGTAGTGCTTGATGACGGGCATGCGGGCGTGCTCGACGACGGTCTCGATGAGGCCCTTGCCGCCGCGGGGGACGATGCAGTCGAGGAACTGGTCCATGCCGCAAAGGATGCGGACGGCGTCGCGGTCGGTGACGGGGATGAGGAGGATGGCGTCGGCGGGGAGGCCGGCGCGCGCGCAGCCGCGGCTGAGGGCGGCGGCGATGGCGACGTTGCTCGCGATGCTCTCGCTGCCGCCGCGGAGGATGGTGGCGTTGCCGGTCTTCAGGCAGAGGACGGCGGCGTCGCTGGTGACGTTCGGGCGCGACTCATAGATGATGCCGATGACGCCGATGGGGACGCGCCTCTTTTCGATGCGGAGGCCGTTGGGGCGTGTCCACTCGCGGATGATTTCGCCGACGGGATCGGGGAGGTCGGCGACTTGGCGGACGCCGTCGGCCATGGCCGCGAGGCGCTTCGGGTCGAGCTTGAGGCGTTCGAGCATGGCGCCGGACAGGCCGTTGGCGCGCGCCTTTTCGAGGTCCTGTGCGTTGGCGGCGAGGATGGCGTCCTGCGCGGCGAGGAGTTCGTCGGCCATCGCGCGGATGCCGGCGTTCTTCTGCTCGGTGGTGCAGAGGCGGAGCTGCCGCGCGGCGGCGCGGGCGCGGCGGCCGAAGTCGTGGATCTGATCTTGGAGAGTCATTGCTGCGAAAGGTAGCGGCTTGTTTTCAAAATCGCGCGGTCAATCTGAATGGAGCATCGGCGTGGTGCGGCAGGAAATTGCAAAATGCAAATTGGGGATTGTGCATTGCAAATTGGTTTGCGGGGCACGGCTGCGCGGAAGTTTTCAATTCCAAATTTGCAATGGACAATTTGCAATTCCCCGAAGGCGGAAGTCGCGGTGTTCGGCATCAAGCGGTTCGTGGATGCAGCGGCTCACTGAGCCTGCAGCGGGACGAGCGGCGGGAAGTAGGTCCCGGCCGGCTTGCCCGATGCCGCGCGCACAATCTCGCCTGCTTTCCGTCCGCTCGCGACGACGGTCGGGATGCCGCTGCGCACGGCGGCGCGCACGGCCTGCAGCTTCGTGGACATTCCGCCGACACTGAACCGGCCCTTTTCGGCGCGGACGAATTTTTCCACGGAGTCCACGTCGTCCACGCGCGGGATGGTGCGGCCTTTGGCGTCGAGAAGGCCGTCCACGCTGGTGAGCAGCACGAGCAAGTTGGCTTCGGCAAGGATCGCGACTTCGGCGCTGAGGGCGTCGTTGTCGCCGAACTTCAGTTCCTCGACGGCGACGGTGTCGTTTTCGTTCACGATGGGGACGACGCGGTTCGCGAGCAGGCGCGCGACGGTGTTGCGGATATTTGCGTAGGACATGCGGCTGTCCATGTCGCGATGTGTGAGGAGGAGCTGCGCGACGGTGAGGTCGTGCTTTGCAAAATGCTCGGTGTAGGTCGCCATGAGCCGGCCCTGGCCGACTGCGGCACACGCCTGGCGCGAGGCGAGATCCTCGGGGCGTTCCGCGAGCCCGAGTGCGCCGAGTCCCGCGGCGACGGCTCCGCTGGAGACGACGATGACTTCGTGGCCGCAGCTCACGAGCACGGCGATCTCTTTTGTGAGCCGCGCAAACTGGCGCTGATCGAGACTGGTCCCGCGCGGCGTGGCGAGGATGCCGGAGCCGAATTTGAGGACGATGCGTTTGTGTGCGGCGGTGGCCATGAAGGCGGGATAGGTAGCGCTGTGCGGGGCTTTGTCGAATTCGGAATGCGGTGCGCGGGCGAAGTGTAGCCGCGCTTGTCAGAGTGCGGGCTGATCTTCCTGTCGTGAATGAGAAGTGTGCCCGCGCTTTTACAAGCGCGGCTACGAAATGGTTGCGCCTCGCCGCGTTCGCGTGCATCGCGCGATCTGCGGATTCTTATCAATCGGATTGCCCCCATTCGGAATTCGGAAACAACTCCGCTCTTTCCTCGCGCATCGCCGATGTGCAAGGAATGCGGGATGAGCAAAAAATCTCCAGCGAACCAGGCCGCGCTCGACACTGCGGCGCTGCTTGAATCCGTCGCGAAAAATGTGCGCCTTCTCGTCACGGCGGGCGATTCGCCGATCTATGCCGAGAGTGTCGCGCAACTTGCCGAGGGCGGGCAGTGGACGGAGATTGTGGATCGTTTTTATCGCACGCTCGCATTCGGCACGGGCGGGCTGCGTGGGCGGACGATCGGGCGGAATGTGATGAAGGCGGAGCAAGGGAAGGGCGGCGCAGGTGGTCGCCCGGAGCAGCCGTGCGTGGGGACGAATGCGATGAATTATTTCAACATCAGCCGCGCGACGCAGGGGCTCGTGGCGTATTTGCACGAGTGGTTCCGCAAAAAGAAACTGCCGGGCCGTCCGAAGATCATCATCGCGCATGACCCACGGCATTTTTCGCGCGAGTTTGCGGAGCTGACGGCGAAGGTCGCGACTGAGCTGGGCTGTGATGCGGGCTTGTTCGAGGGGCCGCGTTCGACGCCGGAGCTTTCGTTTGCCGTGCGCCACACGAATGCGACGGCGGGCATCGTGATCACCGCGTCGCACAATCCGCCGCACGACAACGGCTACAAGGCGTACTTCGCCGACGGCGCGCAGATCGTGGAGCCGCACGCGGGCGCGATCATCGCGAAGGTGAATGCGATCACGAGCGACCGCTACACGCCGGTGGCGAAGGCGAAGCGAGGGAAACGCATCGTGCTCGGTCGCGAGATTGATGACGCATACATGGCGCGGCTGGAGACGCTCGTGCTCGATCCGAAAATGGTGAAGTCTGCCGCGGGGCTAAAGATCGTCTTCACGAGCATCCACGGCACGGGCGGCGTGATCACGAAGCCGATGCTGAAACGGTTTGGTTTCCGCTTCACGGTGGTGCCGGAGCAGGATCAGTTTGATGGAAGTTTCCCCACGGTGAAGTCGCCGAATCCGGAAAATGCGGAGGCGCTCGCGATGGCCATCGCGCTGGCCTCGAAGGAGGCTGCGGATGTCGTGATGGCGACCGATCCCGACTGCGACCGCATGGGCGTGGCGATCCGGAATTCGCGCGGTGAGATGGAGCTGCTCACGGGCAACCAGATCGGTTCGCTCATCGCGGCGTATCGCGTGCGCAAGATGATCGAGCTGGGGATCATCACTCCCGCGAATGCGAAGAACTGCGCGATCATCAAGACCTTTGTGACGACGGATCTCCAGAAGGCCATCGCCGCGAAGCACGGGCTGCGCTGCGTGGAGACGCTGACGGGCTTCAAATACATCGGGGAAAAACTAGGCAAGTACGAGTCGGCGATTCCTGCTGCGGCACGTGCAAGATATCGCACGCTGAGCGAGGGTGAGACGCGTGCGTTGCGCCTGAAGCACTCGACGTATTACGTGGCCGGCGGCGAGGAGAGCTACGGCTACAGCGCGCATGATTTCGTGCGCGACAAGGATGGCAATGCGGCGGTGATCCTGTTCGCCGAAGTGGCCGCGTGGGCGAAGTCGCGCGGGCTCACGATCGATCAGCTCCTCGACGAGGTGTATGCGGAATACGGGTTCTATTTTGAAAAGAACGGCACGCTGACTTTCGAGGGTGCGGACGGTGCGGCGAAGATCGCAAAGCTCGCGGCGAGCTACGCGAAGACTGCGCCGAAGACGATGGACGGCGCGAAGGTCACGGGCGTGCGCGACTTCAATGCGAAGACTTTCAAGGATGTCGAAGGCGACACGATTCCGCGCGAGAAGATGGTGGTGTTCGATCTAGCCGATGGCCGCCGCGTGGCGGTGCGTCCCTCGGGCACGGAGCCGAAGATCAAGTTCTACATGTTCATCCGCCGCGATCCGAAGGGTGCGCGTTTTTCCGCGAAGGAACTCGCGGGTGTGAAGGCGGAGTCGCGCGCTTCGCTGGAGAAGCTCTGGCAGTGGATCCAGTCGGATGTGAAGGCGCGGCTGTAAAACTGCGCCGTGATTTTTGTCCGCGGCTGGCGCGGTTGGCGCTTAGTCAGTCGTGAAAACTTTCAACGCCCATGGGACTAGACATTCGACTCGACGGTGCAGAAATCTCGATCATCAAGGCCATCGGAATCGGTGGCGGTGACATTGATGGCACGACCTTGGTTAACCGCTGCGACGACCTTGAGGCGAACGACTTGATTGACACGCTGCGCGGGCTGATTGACCAGGGCTACGTGGATGCGGACTCGACCGCTTTTTACGGAGTTGATGAGATGGAGGACATGCAGTTCCGCGTGAACTCCGGCTATGCCAAGGATCTGAAGGAAGCCCTGGACGAGAAGCCGAAGCCGAGGAAGAGCAAGCGCGTGCGCCGCGAGTAGCGGGGCAGGGGAGCGGGCGGTTTGGGCGTGTAGCCGGGCCTGTGAAAGCACGGGCTGAGCTGCTCCGGGGTGCGGTCGGAAAAACGAGCCTGCGCTTTTACAAGCGCAGCTACGAGGCTGTGATTTCCGTGCCGATGCCCTGGTTGCTGAAGACTTCGACCAGCAGCGCGTGCGGCGTGCGACCGTCAATGAAATGCACTTTTTCCACACCCTGTCGGAGCGCGGCGGCGGCGCTCTCGACTTTCGGAATCATCCCGCCGGTGATAACGCCTTCGGCGATGAGCTTTTCGATCTGCGCGAGCGTGATGCTCGGGATGAGCGATTCGCGGTTGCTCGGATCGCGCATGAGGCCGGGCACGTCGCTCACGTAGATCATCTTTGCGGCCTTCAGTTTCCCGGCGACTCCCGCGGCGGCGATGTCGGCATTGATGTTGTAAACGACGCCCGCACCGTCGCGTGCGAGCGGGCTGATGACGGGGACGACTTCGCGATGCACAGCGTCCTCGATGGGCGTGGCGTTCACGTCCACCACTTCGCCGACAAAACCGAGATCCACCTGCTCCGTGCCCTCGGTTTGCAGCGGCAGTTTTTTTCCGACGAGCACGGTCTTGCCGTGGATGCCGACGGCGCGTCCGCCGAATTTCACGATGCGCGCGGCGATGTCCGCATTGATCACGCCGTCGAGCACGCTCTCGACGATCGAGATGGCTTCGGCATCCGTGACGCGCAGGCCGTTGACGAAACGCGGCTTTTGTCCCGCGTCGCGCATCCGTTGCGAGATGGCCTTGCCGCCGCCGTGGATGACGACGGGATTGATGCCAACTGCTTCGAGGAAGACGATGTCGCGCAGCAGGCGGTCCACCACGGCGTCATCTTCCATCGCGCTGCCGCCGTATTTGATCACGAAGAGCTTGCCGCGGAACTGCTGGATGTAGGGCAGGGCTTCGATGAGGGACTCGACGCGGGATTGGATGCTGACGGACATTTACGCGATTTCTGATTTCTGATTTCTGATTTCCGATTTTCGCGTGCGAACGCGTGGCGAAAACTTACAGGCGTTGGTGCACGCCGGGCCTCTTGCGGCGGTCGGGTGAAATTTGATTGGGATGACGCGTACCGTGCCCATTTTCGGACTACCCGCCGGTGCCGTCGCCCATGTTCAGCTTCACGTATTCCATCGTGAAGTCGGTCGTGTACACGATGTGCTCGCTGCGGCCGAGGTTCAGGTCCACGCAGACCGTGAAGCGGTTCTGCTTCACGATTTCGCGCAGCTTGTCGAAGTGCGTCTTGGCCAGCATGCCGCCTTTCACGGCGAGGATGCCGTCGTAGTAGATGTCCACGAGTTCCTCGCGCATCTTTGCGCCGGAGTAGCCGAGCGCGTCCATGATGCGGCCCCAGTTCGGGTCCTGCCCGAACCACGCGCATTTCACGAGCGTGCTGTTTGCGATCGCTTCGGCGGCGCGGCGTGCGTCGGCGAGCGTGGATGCGCCGTGCACGTGGACCTCGACAAATTTTGTAACGCCCTCGCCGTCCTTCACGATCATCCACGCGAGTTCGCGCGTCACGTCGTCGAGCGCTGCCTGGAATGCCTTGAATTCCTTCGTGCCGTATTTGATCGGCTTGTTGCCCGCCGTGCCGTTCGCGAGCGCGAGCACCGTGTCGTTCGTGCTCATGTCGCCGTCAATCGTGATGCGGTTGAACGACTGCTCGACGGAGACGCTGAGCGCCTTTTGCAGCGTCGTGCGGCTGATGTTCGCATCCGTCGTGATGAAGCACAGCATCGTGGCCATGTTCGGATCGATCATGCCCGCGCCCTTCGCGATTCCGCCGATGCGGATCTTCTTTCCGTGCGCGGAAAATTCGACGGCGAACTCCTTCGGAAAAGTGTCGCTGGTCATGATGGCGCGCGCGGCGGCGGCGCTGCCGTTCAGGCTCAGGCACTGTGCGGATTTTGCGAGTGTGGCCTCCATTTTTTCAATCGGAAGCTGCACGCCGATGCGCCCGGTCGAGCACACCATGATCTGCTTTTCGTGCAGGCCGAGCGCGCCGGCGGTGGCCACGCACATGCGCTTCGCATTTTCGAGGCCGGGCACGCCGGTGCAGGCGTTCGCGTTGCCGGCATTCGCGACGATCGCGCGCACGTCCGGCGAGGCGAGGCGCGTGCGCGAGACTCGCACGGGAGCGGCCTTCACCTTGTTCGTCGTGAAGGTCCCCGCGGCGACGGCTTTCGTGCTGGAGACGATGAGCGCGATGTCGGGCGCGCTCTTGTTCGTCGTCTTGATGCCGCAGTAAATACTGCCGGCCTGGAAGCCTTGCGCAGCGGTGACGCCGCCGGGGATTTCTGAGTGGGACATGATGCTGGGAGTGAGCGTGGCGCCGTGTGTGTGCGGCGGATTTGCGGGCGCGTTGTATGTGCGGTGCGTGCGCGGAGATCAAACCGGAAGTTGCGCGAAGTGCGGGGCGGGGGAGAATGTGCTCAGTGCTCAGTCTCTCCGTCCGGGCGTCGGAATGGAAAACTGAGAACTGAGAACTTTCTTTTCCGCGTCCCGCGAACGCAGGCTTGGCGTTCCGCCCACATCGGCTACACTGTGCGCAGATGGGCCGTTACATCATCATCCTTTTCATCATTGGCGCGATTCCGTGGGCGATTTACACGCTGGTGGAGATGAAGCGTTCGCACGGGCCGCGCGAGCGTGCGTGGGTGGGGCGCGCGAGCTTCACGCTGTGGTTCGCGTCGCTGCTCGGCTCGTTCGCCTTTGTCTCGCTCGCGATGAAGAACGTCGCGTTTGCGCTGCCGTTGCTCGTCGCCGCCGGACTCGGCGCGCGCTTCGGGCTGAAGAAGGTGCGCGCGCGCATCCGGCTCGAGGAAAACGATCCCGATCCGCTCAGCCGCGCGCGGCCTCTGAACTGAGGCGGAACAGTTCAGTCCGTGCGGTTATTTCTAAAACGCAGAGGCGCAGAGGGGGGAATGGAGAGCCTTGCAGAGTGAGGAAGATGAAACGTCCGGATCGGGCCTTGTGGCAAAATACCCCTCTGCGCAAGTCCCCGATCACCTCCGCACCTCTGCGTTTGCAACATGCCGCGCCATTTCCAGCGGCATCGTTCCGACTGACGGCAACCGTCAGGGTAAAAACCCGATTCACGCGCGCGGATTGACGCGCGGCAAAAATTTGCGATGCTGCACGAACGAACATGAAAGCATTCTCCATCACCCTTTTTGCCGCCATCGCCTTTGCCGTGTGCGGATGCAACGCTGAAGACAAAGCCAAACCCGTGAACGACATCAAACCCAAGGACCTCTCCAAACTCAGCAAGGAGGAACTCGCCAAGCAGCTCGACAAGGAGGCGTTCAACGTCTGCATCATGGGCGGCACCGAGCGGCCCTTCACGAACAAATATTGGGACAACCACGAGGAGGGTATTTACGTGGACATCATCAGCGGCAAGCCGCTCTTTGCGAGCGCGCACAAGTTCGAATCCGGCAGCGGATGGCCGAGTTTTTTCGACCCGATTGACAAGGCGGAAATCGTCGAGCACCGCGACACCTCGGCCGGCATGACGCGCGTGGAAGTCCGCGCCAAGACGAGCAACGCGCACCTCGGCCATCTTTTCGACGACGGTCGCGACGTGAAGACCGGCAAGGTCACGCCGACCGGGATGCGCTACTGCATCAACAGCGCCGCGCTGAAATTCATCCCGAGATCGAAGCTCAAGGAAGCCGGCCTCGGCGAGATCGAGGCGAAGGTCTTCGGCGCGGGAAAATAGCGCGCGGCTGCGGTACGGCGCGCTCCCATGTGGCTGCGGCGGCCTCGTCGCAGAAGGGCGCGCCCGCGGCGCGGTGGCGGCAAAGCGGGAAAGGCTGGAAGCCGATCCGGCATTTTTCGCCTGAAGAAGCCGTCGGATTCCGGGGCCTCTCGGTGTGCCGCCGGGATTATTTTCCAAGCGTGGTCGCGGAGAGGCAGCATGCACGCCATCCGCACGCTGAAAAATCTCGTGATAA
>BJFP01000114.1 GCA_014189875.1 Verrucomicrobiota bacterium
TGCACCCGAATTTCCAAAAGACGAAGCTCTGGGCGGGCCTGAACAACAAGCTCACCGAAGTGCGCAAGCTCGCCGTGAAGCCCGACAAGGCGCTGCCGACTGTCGAGGAAGTGCGCGCGATCCACGCCATTGCGAAGGCGATGAACGATCTGATCGCCACGCCGGAGGAGTAGTTCTCAGTACTCAGTTCTCCGTGCTCAGTCGGAACACTTTCGGACAGCGCCGCCCTGGGCTGGCTTGCTTTGCACCTTTGGTGCTCCAAAGTTCCGCGCACCATCAAAGTGCCGTGTCGGCTCACAGGGTTTGAATCGGCAAAACGTCACTCGATTGACTCGACACTGAGCACTGACAACTGAGAACTGAGCACTGCTCACTTTCCGAAAAATGCCCACTACCGACGCCATCCGCCAGCAGCTCGCCACGGTCAAGTATCCCGGCTTCAGCCGCGACATCATCAGCTTCGGCCTCGTGAAGGACATCGTGATCGCGGGCAGCGAAGTCACCGTGCATCTCGCGATCACCGCGGCGGACGCGAAGATTCCAGCGCAGATCAAGGCCGAGGCCGAGGCTGCGATTCGCACGCTGCCGGACATCACTAAGACCACAGTGCGCGTGGACATCCATGCGCCGCAGCAGGCCGCGCCGATGGGCGCTGCATTGCCGCAGACATCCATCCCCGGCGTGAAGCACGTCATCGCCATCGCGAGCGGCAAGGGCGGTGTCGGCAAGAGCACCGTCGCCGCGAACATCGCCTGCGCGCTGAGCGCCGCTGGCGCGAGCGTCGGGCTGTGCGACTGCGATCTCTACGGCCCGAGCGTCGGCCTCATGTTCGGCGTGACCGAGCGTCCTTTTGCCGACGAAGACAACCGCATCATCCCCGTCGAGCGTCACGGCCTCAAACTGATGAGCATGGGTTTCCTGCTCGATGACGCCGCGCCCGCAATTCTGCGCGGGCCGATGGTCACGAAATACACGCAGCAATTTCTCCGTCAGGTGAACTGGGACGGGCTCGACTACCTCATCCTCGATCTGCCGCCCGGCACCGGCGACATCCAGCTCACCATCGTGCAGACCGTCGCGCTCGCGGGCGCGGTCATCGTCACCACGCCGCAGGAAGTCGCGCTCATTGATGCGCGGAAGGCCGCAACGATGTTTGAAAAAGTGAACGTGCCCGTGCTCGGCATCGTGGAAAACATGAGCCACTTCCTCTGCCCCAGCGACGGCAAGCGCTACGACATCTTCGGTAGCGGCGGCGGCCAGCGCGAAGCGGACCGGCTCAAGGTCCCGCTGCTCGGCCAGGTGCCTATTGACATCGCGACGCGCGAGGCCGGCGACAAAGGTGCGCCAATCGTGATCGCGGAGCCGACGTGCGCCGTCTCAAAGAGCTTCGCCAACATCGCGGCGAAACTGCGCTCGGCGGTGCCGGTGTGACACGAGTTTTTTCAAAACCAAGTGCGCGAGCGCGGCTGTGACTTGTGAATAGTGACTGGTGACTGGTTGCTCGCACAGCACACACCATTCACTATTCACCAGTCACCAATCACACCCGCATCGGCAGGCTAACGCTCCTTTCTCCAAACCGTCCGTGATGTCCGAAAAGCGCCAAAAAAAAGAAACCCCGCGCCGGCTCCCGCCGCTGCTGCGACGCGCGTGGTATTCGCTGAACCAGACCTTCCGCCATCGCATCGCGCACCTCGGCCTCACGCCGGATCAATACAGCATCCTGCGCTGGCTGCACGAAGGAGACGCGCGCGGTCTCACGCAGCAGACGATCACCGACCTCATGGCGAGCGATCCGAACACGATCACCTCGATTTTGCGCCGCATGGAAAAGGCCGTGCTCCTCTCGCGCCACCCGCACGAGACGGATCGCCGGGCCCGCCGTGTCCGCCTCGAAGCGAAGGGCCACCGTGTTTTCACGGAGGCGTTTGAAATCGCGAGGAAACTTCAGGACGAAACGCTCGCTGTGCTCCCGGAATCACGCCGTGCGCGCTTCCTCGGCGATCTCGATGCTGTCGCCGAGGCATGTTCCGCGGCGGCAAATCGCAAGAGGCCCGGTTAGATCCGTCGAAGTGAAAATATGGCTGCATCGAGCGGAAGCGCGGAAGCGCCGGGGCTGGAAAGCCCCGGCTACCGATCGGCTCACGCGAACTTCGCGAAGCGCTCGTGCGCCTCACGCCAGCGTGCGGCGCTCCGCGGCGTGCATGTTTCCACCGGGAATGACGCCCTCACGATCCCGCGCAACTCCGTGTGGCTCGTGATGTGCCCGAGCGTGAGCGCCTGCAACAGGATGTTGCCTATGGCCGTGGCCTCGACAGGGCCGGCGATGACAGTGCGATCAATCGCATCGGCGGTCATCTGATTCAGCAGCGCATTCCTGCTGCCTCCTCCGACGATGTGGAGCGTGTGCAAGGTGCGGCCTGTCACAGTTTCCATCTGCGACATGAGCCCGGCGTACATGCACGCGAGGCTCTCGAGCGCGCAGCGTGTGAACTGGCCGGGTGTCGCAGGTTCCGGTTGCCCAGTCGCGCGGCAGAAATCGCGGATCGCCGCGGGCATATTGTCCGGTCGTAAAAAGTTCGCGTCGGTCGGATTCACGAGCGAACGGAACGGTTCGGCAGCCGCGGCGAGCGCGGTCAGTTCAGAGTAGTCGAACTCCCGCCCGTCGTTCGCCCAGATGCGGCGGCACTCCTGCAAAATCCAAAGCCCGCTCGCATTTCGCAGGAACCGCGAAGTCGCGCCAACGCCGGTTTCATTCGTGAAATTCGCAGCGCGACCGGCGGCGCTGATCAGCGGCCCGGGCAGTTCAAGTCCTGCCAGTGACCATGTGCCGCTGCTGATGTAGGCCCAGCCTTCACCCTCCGCAGGCACCGCTGCTACCGCGGCGGCGGTGTCATGCACGCAGCCCGCCACGACTTCGATTGCACCGAGTCCCGTCTCCGACTGCACGGCAGACGTCAATTTTCCCAGCCTTGTGCATGACGGAACCACATCGGGGAAAATATCACGCGTCAGCCCCGCAAGCGCGATCACGTGGTCGCTCCATGTGCGCGTCGTGGGATTCCACGCCTGCGTGGAACTCGCGTTGCTCTCCTCCTGCACCGCGCGGTCGCTGAGGAGAAAATGGAACCAGTCGCCGATCATCAGGAACCGGCTCGTGAGGCCGAAGATTCCCGGTGCATACATCTTCTCCGCCGCGAGCTGATACAGCGTGTTAATGGCGAGAAATTGCGTGCCGGTCTCGGCGTGGATCGTGTCGCTGTGCGGCGCGGCGATTTCGGCAAACGGTTTTTCCGTCCGTGCATCGCGATAGCAGAAGGGCATCCGCAACATCGGCTCGCCATCGTGCATCAGGACGTAATCCACACCCCACGAATCCACGCTGATGCTCGCGATCGGCAGCCCCCGCGCCGCGACTTTCCGCAGGCCGGCCTTCACGTCCTCCCACAGCCGCATCACGTCCCAGCGCAGGGTGCCGTGGAAACGCAGCGGGCCATTTGGAAAGCGGTGGACTTCTTCGAGCGTGAGCCTTCCGTCCGCGAGCGTTCCGAGCATCACGCGCCCGCTCTCGGCGCCGAGGTCCACGGCGATGTAATGGTGTGCTCTCATTCGTGTCGGAACGCGAGTTGTTCACATGCTGATCGGAGAAGTTTCAATTTCGAACGCAGATCCTTCTTAATCATAAGAGTGTGAAGAACTCCGTCCGCGGGCGTTCCACGCAGGCTGCATGCGCGTTCCGCAGCGATCGGTGGCTGTGAAGAACCTCACTGTTCCTTCCGAGTTGTTCTTGGAAAGTTGGCGGATGGCACGTAGTTGGTCAGTTCTTCTCAGTTCTTGGTTTCTTATTCGCAGCGTTCTTGCGCGGTGTTTCGGGGACAAATCCGGCGGCCTCCCAGTTACGTCTGATCAGCGCGTCGCGCGCGGCGGCGGTCTCCGCGTCTTTCTTGCTGTGGCCCCTGCCTTCGCCGAGTTCGATGCCGTTCCATGTGACTTGGGCGACGAAATCTTTCTGATGTTCCGGCCCTTCCGCGGAGAGAATCGGATACACGGGGCTGATCGGCGAGATCGCCTGGAGCAATTCCTGGAGCTGGCCCTTCGGGTTTTGATCCGGTGGATTCACGTCGAGAGTTTCAAGATCCTCGCGCGCCTCCGTGAGCACGATACGGCGCGCAGTCACGTAGTCCGAGTCGAGGTAGATTGCGCCGATGAGCGCTTCGTATGCGTCGGCGAGCGCCGAGCTGCGTTCGCGTCCGCCGGAGGTTTCCTCGCCGCGGCCCATCATCAGGTGTCGACCAAGATCAAGTCGCTCGGCGTGAATTTTCAGGCCGTCGCGAGAGACGAGGCCGGAGCGCATCTTGGTGAGTTGCCCCTCGCTGAATTTTGGAAAATGATCGAACAGCCACTCAGTGAAGATGAGCTGGAGCACCGCATCGCCGAGAAATTCGAGACGCTGGTTGTCGAAGTGATGTCGCTGCGTCTCGTGCCCGATGGACGGATGCGTGAGCGCCTCCGCGAGCAGGAGCGGATTGCGGAACTTGTATTTCAGTCGCACTTCGAGCGGATTCATCGGCGCGCAGGTGAATAGCAGGCGTTTGGGAAGTTGAGAGTTGAAAGTTGAGGGTTGAGAGGAAAACACACTGCCAAGCCTCTCAACTCTCAACTTTCAACTCTCAACTTGTTCATGCAACGTGCGCGCCCGCGTGAACCCAACCGCCCGCCGACTGATCCTTTTTTTCCTCGTGATGACGATGGCCTCCGGCTGCGGAAGGCCTCCGGACCGCGCGGATCTCGTGGTGATCAATGGCGGTGAGCCCGACACGATCGACCCCGCGAAAATCCGCGGCCAGCCCGAGGGACGCATCGCGTATTCGCTGTTCGAGGGTCTCACGCGCTACCAGGTCTCGGGCGACACTGAGCCGGGAATGGCCGAGCGCTGGGAGATTTCGCCCGACGGGCTGCACTACACATTCCACCTCCGCGCAGGAGTGCTGTGGTCGAATGGCGATCCGGTCACCGCTCAGGATTTCGTGTGGTCATGGCTGCGCGCGCTCCGCGAGCCGGAGGCGGAATACAAATACCAGCTCTATTACCTCAAGGGTGCGGAGGCATTCGGCGAGGCGAAGGACGACGCTTCGCGCCCGCACCCGGACACCGTCGGAGTGCGCGCGCCGGACGCACGCACGCTGATGGTCGAACTGAAAAACCCGACGCCATTTTTCATAGACCTCTGCGCATTTTACACGCTGAACCCGGTGCATCGCGCGACGGTCGAGGCCGCGGGAAAATCCGGCAAATCGTGGCTGCGGCCCGGCGTGATCGTGAACAACGGCCCGTTCCTGCTCGCCGAATGGCGGCCGAATGATCGCATCCGCCTTGCGCGAAATCCGAAATATTGGGACGCCGCGAATGTGCGCATGAACACCGTGGACGTGCTGCCCGCGCCGTCGCCAAACACCGCATTCAACTTTTACCACAGCGGCGTGGCGGATCTCATCCTCGACAAATCCATGGTGCCGACTTCGCTCGTGCCCGATCTGAAAAAGCGCGCCGACTACCACGCGACGCCGATCCTCGCGACATACTTCATCCGCTACAACACGAAGCGCGCGCCGTTCACCGACGTGCGGGTGAGGAAGGCATTCTCGATGGTCGTGGACAAGACGCTGCTCACGGAAAAAGTCACGCAAGCCGGCGAGCCTCCGACGGACGCATTCGTGCCGCCCGGCACCGCGGGCTATCAGCCGCCTGCGGGCGTGAAGCGAGATCCCGAGGCCGCGCGAAAGCTGCTCGCCGAGGCCGGATTCCCCGGCGGCGCGGGCTTTCCCGTCGTGCGCTACCTCTACACAAACAAGAGCGAGACGGACGAAAAAATCGCGGTCGAAGTGCAGGCGATGTTCAAGCGCGAACTCGGCATCTCGGTGCTGCTCGCGAAGCAGGAGTGGGCCGTGTATTTGAATTCGCTCTCGGCGCTCGACTTCGATTTCTGCCGTTCGTCGTGGGTCGGCGATTACAACGATCCGAACACGTTCATGGACATGTTCCTCACCGGCGGTGGCAACAACAACTGCGGCTGGAGCAACAAGCGCTACGACGAGCTCATCGCGCTCGCGGCGAAGGAGACTGACAAGGCAAAGCGCTACGATATTTTCCGCGAGGCGGAGACGATTCTGATCCGCGACGAGATGCCGGTGTGCCCGCTGTTCAACTATGTCGTGCTCATGTTTTACAGCGACCGGCTCGGCGGCATCGCGGGCAATCTGATGGATGAACATCCGTTCCGCACGATGCACTGGAAGACGAAGAAGTGATGGAGCGCATCGTCATCCGCTCGTCCAACTGGCTCGGCGACGCCGTGATGAGCGTGCCCGCCGTGCGAGCGCTCAAGCGCGGCAATCCTGCCGCGCACATCGCCGTGCTCACACCGGAAAAACTCGCGGACGTGTGGCGTCTCGTTGCGGAGGTGGACGAGGTGATCGCATTTCCGGCTGCAAAAATTTTCGGCGTCGCAAAGCTGATCCGCGCGGGCAAATTTGACACTGGTGTGATTTTCCCGAACAGCCTGCGCACCGCGCTGGAAATGTGGCTGGCGCGCGTCCCCAGGCGCACCGGCTACGCGGGCCACTCGCGTCGCTGGCTGCTCACGGATGTTTTTGCGCCGGAGAAAAGGACGCCGTCGAGTGGGCCTGGGGAACATCAGGTCCATCACTACCTGCGCCTCGCGGCGCATCTCGGCGCGAGCGCGGATGCGGCGTTTGGCTTTCCGGATGCCGGGGCGAAGAAGCGCGAGCCGGGGAAGCCCGCGTGCATCGCAATCTGCGCCGGGGCGGAGTACGGCCCCGCGAAACGCTGGCTGCCGGAGCGGTTCGCCGAGGTCGTGCAGACGTTGGACGATCCCGCCGGATCGCACTGGCAGCTCGTCGGCACCGCGAAGGATCGTGAGGTCGCGGAGCAAATCGTGACGCTTTGCGAGAAGCCTGCGAACGTCGAAAACCTCTGCGGGAAAACAACGCTTGCGGAACTCATCGCCGTGCTGCGCGCGAGTGATGCGCTGCTCACGAACGATACCGGCACGATGCACCTCGCCACGTTGCTCGGCGTGCCGGCCGTCGCGATTTTCGGCAGCACGGAACCCGCGCTCACAGGGCCGCTCGGCGCGGGGCACACCGTCGTGCGCAAGCGCGCCGAGTGCAGCCCGTGCTTCCTGCGCGAGTGCCCGATTGATTTCCGCTGCATGAAGGAGGTGGAGGCCGCGACCGTTGCGGAGGCGCTGCGCGGGGTGCTCTCGTCGTAGCCGCGCTTGTGAAAGCGCGGGCACTTTGGTGTTTTCCCGCAGCGTCACCTTGAAGAAACGAGATGACTCTTGAAGATGCGCGGGGTGCCCTGCGTGCCTTCCGTGTGTTCCCATGTTTTTGAAGGGCGGCATGAGGTAAGCCCGCGCTTTCATAAGGGCGGCTATGGAAGGAAAAAACGGGAAAAAGAAAGCCCCAGTCTTAGGCGACTGGGGCGTTCAATTTTGGCCTGCGGGGATTCACAGGCCGTGCAATCCGTGGGGCGGATTACAGTTTGGACTCGTATTCGACCAAGCGTGCAAGTGCTTCGAGGAAGTCTTTGAAGGCGGCTGCGGGGAGCATGATCGTGTCACGCCGTCCGCCGACATCTTCGGTGATCTTCATGAAGCGCCCGCGCTGGTTCTCCTTGAGGTCAATGAAGAAGACCTTGCGGTCTATCGTCACCTTCTCAGAGGCGATCGGTTCGGAGGGCATCCTCGGTCCGGCGTTCTCTTGCATGTTTTTATCAGTGTTGTTTGTTCGATCCTCGATATCCAGCCCACGACTTGTGGGATGCGAGGTGATCGGGAGAGCCGAATCTGGGAATCGAAGCCGCTTTACGCAAGTCTAATTACGAACCGGCAGATATCGAAACACAGATCCGCCACTGGTAAGATCAACCGCACGCAGCCGTGCCGTTAGGATCTCTATCACCGCAGCCCCACGGCCTTGCGCACGCGTTCCATTGTGCAGTGCGCGACTGATCGCGCGCGTTCGCCGGCGGACTTCACGATCGCGTCCACGGTGCCGGGATCGGCGGCGAGCTCCGCGCGGCGCTGGCGCATCGTGCGGAAAAATTCCCATAGCGCCTCGAAGAGCCGCTTCTTGAAATCGCCGTAGCCCATGCCGCCTGCCCGGAAGTCCGCCTCCATTTTTGCCACGTCCGCCTCGCCTGCGACGAGCCGGTAAAGTGCGACAATACTCGAGCCCGAGGGATCCTTCGGCGCTTCGACCGGCGTCGAATCCGTCACGATGGACATGATTTTTTTCCGCAGCGCCTTCTCCTCTTCGAAGAGCCCGATCGTGTTGTTGTAGCTCTTCGACATCTTCTGCCCGTCGAGGCCGACGACCGTTGCGAGCTGCGGGATGATGCTCGCCTCGGGGATCACGAACAGCCCTTCGCCATACGTCCGGTTCATCGAGCCCGCGATGTCGCGCGTGACCTCGACGTGCTGCTTCTGGTCGCGGCCCACGGGCACCACGTTCGAGTCGTAGAGCAAAATGTCCGCCGCCATGAGCACCGGGTACGCGAAGAGGCCGTGGTTCGGCGTCTTGTTCTTCGCGAGGTGATCTTTGAAGGCGTGGCAATTTTCCAGCATCGGCATCGGCGTGTGGCAGCTCAGCAGCCACGCGAGTTCCGTGTGCTCGGGCACGTCGCTCTGTAGGAAAAGCACGGCCTTCGCCGGGTCGAGCCCGCACGCGAGGAAATCGAGCGCGACCGAGCGCGTGTGTTCGCGCAGCGCCTTCGGGTCATGCACGCTCGTGAGCGCGTGGTAGTCGGCGATGAAATAAAATGCCTCGCCCTTGTCCTGCCACTCGATGGCGGGTTTCATCATCCCGAAATAATTTCCGAGATGCGGCGCGCCGGTCGGCTTGATGCCGGAGAGGATTCTTTTCATGCGGCGGAAAAATGCGGAGCGGGCCGCGGTGTGTCGAGCGCATCGTCGTTTGACGTTAAAAGTTTGACGTTAAACGTTAAACGTTTGGCCCCGCGCAGCGGCCTCGCGATGTCGCGACGAGTGTCCAAATTCGCAACGCGCCTCCGGCGGGCTCAACGTTTAACGTCCAACGCTCAACGTCCAACGAGGATACCGCCGCTCCGCTCAGAACTTGTAGTGCCCCAGCCCGCCCGCGTTCAGCGCGCCACCGAGGAAGCCGACGACGCTGATCAGGAACGCCCCGAAGAGCAGCGCGCCGCGGAAACGCCGTCGCGACAGCGAGCCCTCCTCGCATTCCGCGATGCACACGAGCGTCGCGCACACGAGCGCCCACGCGGATGTCGCCGTGCCGAGGACCTGGTGGAAGCGGTAGATCGTCGCGATTTCGCTACCGCTCACGGTCGGGAAATTTGCGAACCAGCCCAGCACCGTCGTCGGGATGCTGCTCAGCGCGCCAAGCACGGTGAGGAAGCGGACGAGCAGCATCCATTCATCGCGTTTTAGCCACCAGGCGATCGCCTCGGCGAGCACCGCAGTCATCAGCAGCCCCACGGGGAAATGCGTGGAGAGGGGATGAAATTTTCCGAGCCAGTTTGCGACGCGGCGGAGGAAGGACACCTTCGTCTCCGGCTTGGTCTCCGGCGAGGCGGAGACGCCCGCCGGCAGCACGTGCGGCGCACCGGCGAGCACCCAGGCCTCGACGGTCTTTTTTTCCTCCGGCGTGAGCGCGGGCACGTCGGCATCCTCGCCCGGCATCTCGTCATTTTTCACCATCTGGAAAAGCTCCGATTCCTTCGGGTCGCCGAGCACGATGTATTTCGGGTTTTCCGCCACGCGCTTCAGATCCAGCACGTAGCCGAATTTCCCCTTCGGCTTCGGCAGATGGCTGCCGTGGCAGTCCGCGCATTTCGCCTCGAAAATCCTGAACACCTCGCCGGCGAGCCGGAGCTTCTCCTCTTTTCCCGGGCCATTCTTTGTAGGAGTCTTCGCCGGCGCGGCGACGGCTGAGGCAACGGCCATCGTGAAAACTGCGGAGAGCAGCAGGAGGAAAACGCGCATCATTCTTCTGTCAGTTTCAATTCGCTCATCTCGATCCTTCTTAGCAGGAACCGGGAAACTTTTGCCAGCATTCACGCAAACTTGCCGTTCCGGGGTCAAATGCTGTCGCCGAGGAATGTGTGGATGCCGCACTCGGCCTTGTCGAAGCCCGTCCAGCGTCCCGCGCGTTCGTTTTCGCCCGCATCCGTCGCGCGCGTGCAGGGCCAGCAGCCGATGCTGCGATAGCCGCGGTCGTGCAGCGCATTGTAGGGCAGTCCGTTTGCCTTGATGTAGTCCCAGACGGCCTCGCGCCTCCACGTCGCCATCGGGTTTGCCTTCAGGATGTAGAGATCGCGCAGCACGTCGAAGTGATACAGCTCGAGAATCTGCGCGCCTTCGCGCGTGTCGCTCTGCTGGCGGCGCAGACCGGTGATCCACACGGCGAGCGTGCTCAGTTTTTTCTGCAACGGCACTACCTTGCGCAGCGTGCAGCACACATCCGGCCCCTTTTTCCAAAGCTCCGCGCCGTACTCCGCGGTCTGCTGCTCGAGCGTCTGATCGGGCTGGAGTCCCTCGATGGTGATGCCCCAGCGCTTCTCCAGCCGCGCCTTTAGGTCGTATGTCTCTGAAAAAAGGAGATTCGTATCGAGCGTGAAGACCGGGAAGCGCAGGCCGGCGTTCAGCGCGTGATCGATCATCACCAGCCCCGCGCCCTGAAAGCTCGTGCCGATGGCCGCGCGCGCGCCGAATTTCTCCCACAGCCACTTCAAGACCTCCGTGAGCGGCGCGCGTTCAAATTCCGCCGCGAGACGCTTCACCTCGTCGCGGTTGATTTCTGATGGCTGGAGCGACATGGGAAAAAATGGGCGGCACGTATCGGCCCGGCCGGGTCTCTTTGCAAGCCCTTGCAAGCCACGCTTGCCCGCGCGCGAGTCACCAGTCACCAGTCACCAATCACATGTCTTCCACACTCGGCCAACTCCTCATGACCGGCGTTCCCGGTCCCGTGCTCGACGCGCAGACCGCCGCCACGTTCCGTCGCATCCAGCCCGGTGCGTTCATCCTTTTCGGACGGAACATCCAGACGCCTTCGCAACTCCGGAAGCTGTGCGACGACCTGCGCGACCTGTCGGACGTCGAGCCGATCATCACCATTGATCAGGAAGGCGGGCGCGTCTCGCGGCTGAAGCTCATCGGCAACGAGCCGCCGAACGCGAACAACCTCCGCGACCGCGGCGACCTCGCGCTGATCCGCGATCACGGGCGCATCACCGGGCGGCTGCTGCGCATGTTCGGTTTCAATTTGGATCTCTGTCCCGTGCTCGACATTTCATTCGACGACGAGGCGGACAACTCACTCCGCGGCCGCTGCTACGGCAACGACGCCGCGCAGGTCATCCGCAATGCCGGCGCATTCAACGACGCGCTGCACGCCGAGGGCATCGCGACGTGCGGCAAGCATTTCCCCGGCTACTCGCGCGCCCCCGCCGACGCGCACCACGAGTTGCCGAGCATCCCGCTCCCGCGCGCGGAACTCGACCCGCATGAGCTCGCCGTCTTTAAACATTTCTCCGCGCCCACCACAGCAAACCCCGTGGACTCGATGATGATTGGCCACGCATTCTACCCCGCGCTCGACGACAGCGGCATCCCGACTTCGCTCTCGCGACGCATCATCACCGACCTGCTGCGCGGCGAGTTCGGCTTCCGCGGACTCGTGATGACGGACGACCTCGACATGGGCGCGATCCTGAATCCGTACGGCACCGGCGACACGGGCCTGGAAAAAGTCATCGAGCTCGCCATCACCGCCGGCAACGACATCGCGATGATCTGCCACCGCGTCGAGATGGTGGAAAAGGCGCACGGCTTCCTCGGAAAGGTCCCGCGCGCCGATCTGGATCGCGCGCTCGCGAGCGTCGCCGCGTTGAAAGCGAAGCTCGTGAAGCCCGACCCGTGGGACGAAGCCGAATTCCGCCGTCGGGACGCCGAAGTGATGGACCTGCGCATCGCCACGCTCGGCCCCGAGCGTGCCGCCCAGCGCAGCCCCGAGGATGGCAAGCGGTCGCCGGTGGAAATTTATTAGTAGCCGCCGGCGGCGGCTCCAAATGCCGCCGCG
>BJFP01000115.1:0-9438 GCA_014189875.1 Verrucomicrobiota bacterium
AGCGTCATGACGAAGAACGCCACCTTGCGCAGCTGCCCGTTCACCTTCGCCAGCGCATACCCGAAATCCACCTGCGCTTCGCCCGGCGGGTGCGCCAACGGCACGAACACCTCCCGGTTCTTCTGCTCCATCTCCCGCACCGCGTCCTTCACCGCCGTGTAGCCGCCCACGTAGCCTTCCTCCCGCAGGCGCTCAAAAATGCGCTTTGCCGTGTGCCGCTGCTTCGGAGGCATCGCCTTGTCCTCCTTGAGGATCTGCCGGATCCTCCCCTCGTATGGACCGATCTTCTTCCTCGGCCTCGGCTGGCTCTGCCGGTAGCCAGGCGGTTCGCTGTGCTCCAGAATCTTCTTGAGCGTATTTCGGTGCATCCCCGTCTCCCGCAGAATCTGTCTGCGGCTGACTCCCTCAATTAAAACTCGGCGGCGTATCTCGGCCCATTGCTGCATATCAGTGAACATCCTCCATGGTTAATTTGGAGGTGCCGCACTTTTCGACCGCCGCACCACTCAGTGCCACCCGCCGCACTTTTCAACCGCCGTTTACACATTTCCACGCCCCATCCAGCATCGCGGCGTCCGCCACGCCATCGCATACGATGAAGCGATACTTCGACACATATGGGTTTCCCGGTTCGATTCTCCAATCGCCATCCTGTGACGGTGCGATGCAGAGCTGTGGATTCTTCGGGTCTAGGCGAAGCGGCTGAGGGAAGCGGAAATTGTCCGGGTGGATGAACACCGCTATTCCCGTCGCCTGACCGTCCACTTCACCGCTGATGTGGGCCCGCTTTCCCTTCGTCGAATCACCCTTTAGTCGATCGTCGCCATTGCTCGTGAGCATCCTGACTTTCTCCACGGGATCCCACAGCGCATTCCCACGCACACCGAGGCCGCCAGCCCCCCTCACTCCCCGACGACTGTACGCGTTCTGACCGTTTCCGGTGCGGCGGGGCGCGAAAGCGAATTCCTTGCAGTTTAAGCCATTCCGCTCCAAGTCTTTCACTGAGTGAACGGACGCGTCCTACCCTCGGGGCGCGTCTGTCGGCTGGCCAACGGCGCAATTTTGAACCAAAGATACTCGCCCGTCCTTTCAAACAGCGCCGGCAACTCCCTGACATAAAACCCCATCCGCCAATAATCCACCATGCTCGCACGATTCGCCCTCTCCATCCTTGCCCTCTTTGCGTCGTTCTCCCCCGGCCGCCTCTCGGCGGTGGAAAAGGACATATTCAACTACGAAGCTCAGCGCGCCGCCGCACCCGGCACGAAACGAATCGTATTCATCGCCACCCGGGGCACGCACGGGGGGAGGGGCAATCACGAGTTTCTGGCCGGGGAGATATACCTGGCACGGCGCATCAATGCCGTTTATCCAAATGCGTACGCGGTTGTTTACACGGACGACAAGTGGCCGACGGATTTGTCAAATGCCGATGCGATCATCGTGGGGCTGAATCACGGCGGACGTGCGGCGATGGACCCGGGCATCAAGGCTGCCGCCGCCCGTGGTGCCGGATTCATGGCGATACATTTTGGAGTCGAGGTCAACAAGGGCGAGCAGGGGGACAATTACCTCGACTGGATGGGCGGATATTTCGAGACGTTCTGGTCGGTGAATCCGTGGTGGGAGGCCGACATTCGCGAACTCGGAAATCACCCGGTGGCACGGGGTGTGAAGCCATTCAAAGTTCGCGACGAATGGTATTACCACATGCGCTTTCGCGAAGGCATGAAGGGTGTCACGCCGATCCTCACCGCGGTCCCGCCGGTGAGCACGGTTCAATTCAAGGACAAGCCGAGCGACCGGGGCGGAAATGCGGATGTCCTGAAGGCCTTGCAGGCCGGCGAACCGCAGCATCTCGCGTGGGCAAGCGAACGGCCGGGCGGCGGCCGCGGCTTCGGCTTCACGGGTTTCCACGTCTTCGCCAACATGGCCAACGACAGCTTCCGGAGCACGTTGCTCAATGGAGTCGCGTGGATCGCCAGACTGGAGATTCCGCCGGATGGCGTGCCTTCGCCCACGCTCACCGCGGCGGCTCTCAATGCGCTGATGGATGAAGCGCACGCTCCTGCGAAGCCCACCACGACTCCCGCTGTCCCGCCAAACGCGCCGAAGCCGGAGTCTAAAGGACTCGGCCATAAATAACTCGCCAGTTTACGGCTCGGGAGTGCGGCATCTGCGGCAGGAGGCGGAGGCGGGGGATCGTGAAGAACCATTTGCCCAGTTCCCTTCAGCCCCCCTCACTCCCCGACGCCCGTCCCGGTTCTGACCGTTTCCGATGCGGCGGGCGCGGAAGTGAATTCCTGCAGTCGAGGATTGAGGTCGCGCGCCCTCAGTGCATACTGCCAGAAACCCCATGCCAACAAACTACCTCCCGCTCCCTCTCTCCCCGGTCACCCGGCGGAATTTCCTGAAGACTGGCGCCGTCGTCACCGTCGGTCTCGCCGCCCTTCCTTGGGCGGCTCGTGCGCAGATCAATAAGAACAGCAAGCTGCGCATTTTCCAGATTGGCGTCGGCGGCATCGCTGCGATGCAGCGCAAGGGGTTGCAAGGCCACCCGATGGTGGAGTTCGCCGGTTTCTGCGATGTGGACCGGCGCGAGCTGGACAAGATCACAAAGGAGCATCCGAACGCGTGGACGGTGACGGATTACCGTGAGGCGTTTGCGAAGCGCGCGGACCAGTTCGACGCGGTGATCATCGACGTGCCCGACTTTCACCACGCGCCGATGATGCTCACGGCGTTGAAGCATCACAAACACATCTACGGCCAGAAGCCGCTGGTTCATCAGCTCGATGAATTGCGGATGATCCGCGACGGGCTCGCCGCGCGGCCGAAGCTCATCACGCAGATGGGAAACCAGCGCGCGTGCAAGGAAGGGCGGATGCAGGCCGTGGAGATGCTGCGCAGCAACCAGCTCGGGCGTCCCGTCGAGGCATACGTGTGGACGGGCGAGGTCGCGCGCGGGACGTATTTTGTCGAGCCCTGGAGCGACTACACGCCAGCCAAGCCGATCCCGCCGGAGCTGGACTGGGACCTGTGGAACGGCCCGCTCACGGCGAAGCTGCCGTTCAGCGAGGATCTGGCGCCGCGGCGCTGGCGTGCATTCTGGGAGACCGGCGGCGGACAGCTCGCAGACTGGGGCTGCCATCTGCTCGACCTGCTTTTCTTCGCGTATGATCTTCCTTCGCCGGAAGCTGTGCAGACGCACACGATCCGCCCGTCAACGACGGCGCATTCGGCGCACAACCAGAGCACGATCACGTTCCCTGGCGGCGGCAAGTTTGCGCGGGAAAAATTCGTGCTGCACTACAACGACTCCGCGCAGATGCCGTCCTTCGCCTCGCTCGGGCTGCCCGATATGAAGGCTGCGGCGAACCACACGCTGGTCGTCTGCGAGGAGGGATCGCTGCTGCTGCAGGCCGATGGAAAAATCACCATCTTCCGCAAGGGCAAGGTCGTGACCGATGAGCCGCTGCCGAAGGTCGAGCCACGCGATCACTGGAAGGACTGGGCGGACAATTGCCTCGGAGCGAACAAACCGCTTTGGACGCCATTCACGATCGGCTGGCGCATCACCGAACCCGCGCTGCTCGCGGTGAAGGCCACGCGCTACCCCGGCGAGGATCTGCGCTGGAACAGCGCGACGTGCCGCTTTACGAATCACGACAAGGCGAATAGCGAGATTGTCTCCCGCACTTACCGTCCCGGATTCGAGCCGCCGCAGGTCGCCTAAAAATTCGCGTCGCCTGCGCATTGCCCCCTCACTCCCCGACGCCCGTCCGCGTTCTGACCGTTTCCGGTGCGGTAATTTCCTGCGATGCCGTCATGCGCGGGCTGCGGGACGAATTCACGAGGAAGCCGCGTGCAAAGTTTTTTTTCGCGTCCAAAAGTTCAAGGGGCGAGCGGCCAGAGTTCGGACCAGCGGTCATTGGAACGCAGGACGCGAAGCTGGGCCACGGTTTCCGCGTTGGATGGGAGCCAGGCGGCTCCGGAGATCTTGAGCCGCGCCTCGAGCACATGCTTGTGGCCGGCTTCGATGAGTCCACTGCCGATGGGCAGTCCCGCGGCTCCGCCTCCTTCCACAAAGCAGCAGGGGACTGTCGCACTACAAATCTGCCGTCCTGCTCGTCCGCCCTTTTTTCAGATACTGGATCGAGATCCCTGTTTTTGGACAACCAACCGGACAGGCGCGGGAAGAAAACATTGCCTGCTTTGCCCGCGCCTATCCGATGGCCCGGAGAAATTTGAAAAACCGCGATCAGTTCTTCTTCAGGAATTTGTGCAGCCGGCCGAATGCGCTCCACTCGGTGACGATCAGGTTTCCGTCCTTGTCAATCGAACCCCCGTGCGGGGAATTCGTGATGCCGTCCGTCCATTTGTCCTGCGTGAGGCCGAAATTTGCGCGCTGCTTTGCGTCGGGATTGTCGCCGACCTGCGCGGCGATTGCACCGGATTTGTCGAGCACGGTCACGCGACCTTGCAGTTCCGGGACGATCGCGAGTTCACCGCGGATTTGGACCGCGGCGGGCATGCGGAGATCCTTCTGGATGACCTTCACGAAGTTGCCATCGAGGTCCCAGTATTCGACGCGGTTGTTATTGCGGTTGCAGACGAAGAGCAGCGGCTTCTCACCGCGCGTGTCGAGGGCGATGCCGTGGCACGTCTTGAATTTCCCCTCCTCGGCGCCCGGCGTTCCGAATGCTTTCACGAATTTCCGATCCTTGTCGAACTTGAAGATGCGGTTCGAGCCGTAGCCGTCCGCGACGAAAATCGAACCATCGGGCCCCACGGTCACCGCGCAGGGATTGAATCCGCTCGCGTCTTTGCACACCGCGGATTCCTCGGGGTATTTGATCGCCCACTCCTGCGTGCCGTCGAGCTTCAGCTTGATGACTTCATGAGCGGACGGACGCGCGGCGTAGATGGCTTCCGTGCCGTTCTCCTCGCGGATTTCGAGCGCGTGGATTTTCGTCGGGCCGCACGCGCGCAGGAATTTTCCATCGGGCGAAAAGACGAGGATGCCGCGCGGCGAATCGGTGGTGACGTAGCAGTTGCCCGCCTTGTCAATTGCCGCACCGCCGTGACACGCGCCCTGCGGCTGTCCGCCCGGCAGCTTGTCGAAAAAGTTCGGGACGTTCTCGTACTTCAGCGTTTCGGCGAACGCGTGGACGGAGACGAGCGAGAGGATGCCGAGGAGGGCGTGTTTGAGAGGTTGCATAAGCCCGTGCTTTTGCCGTGCGTGCGGATTTTTGCAATCGCGGAGATTGCGAAGATTGCGTCGCGGACGCGCGACGCCGCTCGAATGCGTGCGATGCACTTTTCGACGCCGGAGGCGTCATGAAAATCGCCGGTGGAGCGTGACCTCCCGGCACGCTTCCTCGGCGGGGCGCAAGCATTCCATCCGGGAAACGCGCCCGGGAGGTCGCGTTCCACCGGCGCTCCGTGCCGCTGAACTCGGGACTCGGAACTCGGCCACACAATTTTCGGAACCGCTCCAATGTCCTTTGTCCCTCCGGGATATGCGGCACACGACGACACTCACCGCATTCGGAGCGCGCAACACACCGTACGCGAGCAGCGCCTTCACCACCTCGCCGTTCACGTCGGTGAGGTGATAGTCGCGACCGCTGAGTGACGGGTTTGTCGAGGCCGTAGAGCTTGCGGATGGACTCGGGCTCGCGGGCGAGGTCGGTGCATCACATGATCGAGTTCATCGAGCAGGCAATGCTCCTTGTTGTTGCCCTCGTTGCTCGGTCCGTTGCGGCAGAAGCCCGCGGCAACGAGCGAAGCCATTCGGATGCAAACAATGCGAGATGGCGCTGCTCCATCCACAGGAGCATCAGTTCACTTTTCAACCGCCTGCTAGCAGGATGACCTGCCTTCATCCAGCCGCCCGGCGGCATAGGCTTCAAAGACACGGCGGATTTCATCGCGCACCCGGCGGAAGACCGCCATCTGCTCCTCTTCGGTGCCGGTGGTGTGGGCGGGATCATCGAAGCCCCAATGGTGACGGTTCATCTGGCCGGGGAACATCGGGCAGACCTGATCCGCATTGCCGCAGACGGTGATCACCGTCTCGACGTTTTGGTGCAGGAATTCATCGAGGTGCTTCGAGCGGTGGGCGGAAATATCAATGCCGATCTCGGCCATCGCGCGGATGCCGAGCGGGTGGACGTAGCCGGCGGGCTTTGATCCCGCGCTGGCCACGGTGTATTTGTCACCGAGCGCCGCGCGCAGGATGCCTTCGGCGAGGTGGGAGCGGCAGGAGTTACCGGTGCAGAGGATGAGGATCGTCGGTTTCATAAGCTATGGGGCGTCAGCGCAGCGCCCAGCGCAACAGCCCGGCTCGCGGATGCCGATGCACACCGGCACGGCCAGCAGCGCGCCGAGCACGGGAGCGGCGAGGTAAATCCACAGATGCTCCACATGACCCGACACCAGCGCCGGTGCGAGCGAACGCGCGGGATTCATCGAGGCCCCGCAGATGGGCCCGGCAAACATCGCCTCCAGCGCGATGACCGCACCGACGGCAATGCCCGCGGTGATTCCCTTTTCCTTCGCCCCGGTGGACACGCTGAGAATCACAAACATCAGCAGCGCCGTGAGCACGATCTCCAGCACAAAGGATTGCAGCGCCGGGCCCGCGGGCAGCGTCGCGCCGAGTGTCGCATGGGCCGGGAACAGCGCGCGCAGCAGGCCGCTGGCCGCCAGCGCGCCGAGCACCTGGCTCGCGAGATACGGCAGCACCTGCGCGCCGCCGAGCCTGCGTGCTACGAAGAAGCCGAGCGTGACCGCAGGATTGAGGTGCGCGCCGGAGACATCGCCCAGCGTGTAAATCATGGCGAGGACGATGAGGCCAAACGTGAGCGCGATCCCCGCGTGGGTGATCGCGCCGTGACTCATTTCATTGATGATGATCGCTCCGGTGCCGGTGAAGATGAGCGCGAAGGTGCCGAGGAATTCGGCGAAGTATTTTTTCATGCGGGCAAAAATGCTTCAGCCGCAGCAGCCGGCAGGAGCGCAGCCGCAGCCCGCATCGGATGGCTGCGGCGGAAGGCACACGTCCTTCGCGAGACAATCGGTGTGCTTCGGGGTGAGCTGCAGCACCACGGCATCGTCGCCGACTTCCGCGCTGCCGATGGGATACTGGGTGAGGGCCGTGTCCTCGTACTCGATCTCCACGGGCAGATTGTCGCCGGGGAGAAAGGACGCGGCTTTCTGAAGGATGCCGAGCAGCTTGCCATTGCTGATCCGGTGGTCCTCATCGCTGCCGACCCACGCCTGAAGCTGGCACGTCTCCGCCTCGTGCATTCGCCCGCCGCAGTCCATGAATTTCTTCCGCACATGGCCCACCTCGGTGATGTGAAAGGACACGGGGACGCTGCCTCCGGCGGGGAGCTGGAGGCGGAAGCCCTTGTCGGGATGGCGATGGAGGAGGTCTTTGAGTTCGTGGAGTTGCATGGTGGATCAGGCTTTGGATTTGCGGTTGCGGGTGGCTAAAATTTTGGGCGCAGGGCAGCAGCTCGCCTCGCGCTGCGTGACGCGGCTCTCCGCCTTGCGCGCATCGCGCGCCAGCGCTGGCACGGTCTCGCTCGTGGTCTCGAAGTGCCGGAACAGCGTGCACAGGAGCGGCTGAAAATCCGGCTTCACGCGGTAATAGAGCCACTTCTCCCTCCGCTCGCAGTCGAGCAGCTCCGCGCGCTGGATGACGCGCAGGTGGCTGGAAAGCGTGGACTGCGGGAGCTTCAGCACATCGGCCAGTTCGCAGACGCAGAGGGCGCGGTCGAAGACGAGATGGATGATCCGCCACCGGGTGCGGTCGGCGAGGGCGCGGGCAAAGGCGACAGGGTCACTCATCGGCGATACTCGTAACGATTTTCGCCGTTATGTCCAGCGAGTTCCGCCGCCAGCCGCGCCCCGTGACGGCGCTGCGAAAAAGTAACCCAGCCCCCATGAGACCGACACAATCGTTTGCGAGTGTCCGCTCACATAACCGAAGAAAGCACGCGTCCCCCCACGGCCGTAGTGCCGTGGGAAATGCGTGCGAAGTCAGCAACTCAGACACCGCACACCAATATGAAAATCAGGACTCCAGCAGAAGAACCAGCCCGTCGCATCCCGCGGGGACTTTACTCAATGCCGCCGGCCGTGTCCGGACGAGGGCGAAGGTTTTGCGCTGCGTCCATCGCGGTTCTCCTTGCCGCCTTCAGCGCCACGGAGTCGCGCGCGGCGACTTATTATTGGGATGCGGATGCCGCGGGTTCCGCGGCAACGGGCGGCACGGGCAACTGGGACGTCGCTTCCTCGCTCTGGCGCAGCGTTTCCGACACCGGAGCGCTGACGACGTGGACGAACGCGGGCAACAATAATGACGCATTCCTCGTCGGAACGGCGGGCACGCTCACTCTCACCACGGGCATCTCGGTGAATGACATCAGCGTCGCGCCCACAAGTGGCACGGCCTATATTATCGCAGGCGCGACGCAGACGCTCACGCTCAGTGGCGCGGCGCAATCCGTGCTCGATGTCGCCAGCGGCAGCACGCTCACGATTTCTTCCGGACTCGCCGGGACAAATGGCTTCACGAAGAGCAGCGCGGGCACGCTGATCCTCGACAGTGCGCCGGGTACGGTCACGCTTTTTGGCAGCATCGCGGTGAATGGCGGCACGTTGCAGGCGGGCACGGCGACGAACAACGGCGCAAGCCAGGTGCTGCGCTCGAATGCGGTGAATCTGGCCGAAGGCACCAGCCTCACGACGCTGGGGACTGCCGACCTGCGCGTCGGCTCGTTGAGTGGCAGTGGATCGGTCACACCTGCTTCTGGCAGGGCGATCAACGAACTGGCTTTGGCGGATGCGACCTTCTCCGGCACCATCACCACGACCGGTGGGCTGAATCTGCGAGGCGCGAACGCGACACAGACCTTCAGCGGAACGGTCTCCAGTCTCACCGGCGCAATTGGCATCAATGGCGTGAGCCTCGGGAGCGGCAGCACCAGCACGGTCCTGAAATTGAGCGGCAGCGGTGCGCTGACGGGCACTGGCACCACGCTGGAACTGCGGGGCGGCGCGCTGACGCTGGACAACACCGGCGGTAACACCGGAGTGGGTTCCACAACCGATCGTCTGCTAAACGGCGGCGCGATCTCCGCGTTTGGCGGCACTTTGTCGCTGCTCGGCAATGCGACGAACGGAAGTTTGGAAACCGTGGGTGCGTTCACACTGAATGCGGGTGCTGCGACGATCAGCGTCACTCACAACGGCGGCTCCGGAGGAACCGCGCTGACGCTCGCCTCTTTTGCGCGCACCGCGGGCGTGGGAGCGTCGCTCAACTTCGTCGGCTCCGGCGGCACGCTGGGAACTGCGGATGCAAACCCGCGCATCATTTTCACCAGCGCACCCGGATTGACGAACAGCGTCATCGCCAACAGCGCC
>BJFP01000115.1:10080-12093 GCA_014189875.1 Verrucomicrobiota bacterium
GGCGGCGGTCTCACCTTCGACGAAGGCGCAGCGGAAAAAGGCAACGGCGGCTTTTCGGCCATCGGCGGCAACGCCACGGTCACGCTCGTTACTGCCATCGCTGACTCGACGGCCGCTACACTGCGCTGGAATGACAACGCATTTCTCTCCAACGGCTATGTCTTGCTGATGGGCTCAACGAAGGCCGACAGCAGCGTTGACCTGACGAACGCCATCCAACTCGACGATGGCACTTCGGGCAGCAACTACTTCGCTCGCGAAATCCGCGTGGCGGACAACACCGGGTCCGCGAACGATGTCGCCCGGCTCTCCGGCGTCATCTCCGGCTCAGCCAATGCCGACTTGCTCAAGACCGGCGACGGCGTTCTGGAACTCACGAATACGAACACCTACGCGGGCAACACGCTCATCCAGCAGGGCACGCTCAGTTTCTCCAATGTCGGCGCGCTCACCAGCGGCTCCGGGGTCATTCTCTCGAATGGCACGACACTCATCTACACGGGCGGCACTGCCTCGCTCGGCACTGTGCCGCTCACGGTGACAACTGGCATCGGCACGGTGCAGAACAGCGGCGGCTCCGGCAGCACGATCACCTTCGGCGGCACGATCACCAAGGCGAACACCATCCTCACATTCACCGGGAGCGGAAACTTCATCATCAGCGGACTCATCACGGGCGGCACGACTTTGAACTTCAACTCCGACCTGAACGTGGTCGGCACGACAGTGACGCTGACCAATGCGAACAACGATTACACCGGGCCGACGAATGTGTCCGGCGGCGGCACGCTGATTGACGGCGTGACGAATGCGATCCCGACCGGCTCAGTGGCGACACTGGGCAGCAGCGGCGACGGGGCGGTGACGAACACACTGGATCTGGACGGCTTTGACCAGGCGCTTGCGTCGCTCAACAGCACCAGCAACGGCGACGGCACCAACTCCAACAGAGTGACCAACAGCGCGCTGGGCACCGGCACGAACACTTTGACACTGAGTGGAGTGAACAGCGCCAGTGCGGCGGTGAGCAGCAGTTTTGCGGGGATTTTGCAGGATGGGTCCACGGCAAGGATCGGCCTCCAGATCACAGGCGGGATGCACACCCTCAGCGGGGCGAACAGCTTCTCCGGCGGAACGACGCTTTCGGGCGGCACCTTGGTCGCGGGAAACAACAGCGCTGTCGGGAACACGGGCGCGCAGGCGGTCACGTTCAACGGCGGCAAGCTGGCTTCCGACAATGACGCCCGTTCGCTGGCGAACAACATCGTCGTGAACGTCGCCGGAAACCAAATCACCGGGGCAAACAGCGTGACGCTCACCGGCACGGCGAGCGGCCCCGGCACGCTGGAAGTCGCGCTGACGAATGCGGCGAAAAGCGTGACGGTGACCCCGGCCTCCGCGAACAGCTTTGCGCCGGACATGCTGCGGCTCACCTCCGGCACGCTGCTGCTCGGCGGCGCGAACAAAATCGGTGACAGCACCGCCGTAAATTTCAACGGCGGCACGCTGAACACCGGCGGCTTCAGCGACACGGTCGGCGCGCTCACGCTGACGGCAAACTCGGTGTTGGACTTCGGCACGACCAACAACGTCCACCTGCAATTTTCCTCCGCCGCGTGGACCGCCGGCGCGCTCACCGTGAACAACTGGACGGGCACCGCCTTCGCCACCGGCAATCCCGATCGGTTCCTCGTGGCGAGCGCCGGGCCGCTGGATTCGAGCTTCGTCGCCCAGATTTCCTTCACCGGCCATGGCACTGGCGCGGTCGCATACAGCGTAGGCGGCGGCCTCTACGAGATTGTCGCCGTGCCAGAGCCGACGACCGTCTTGGGGGCGCTGGGCCTGCTTGCTTTCCTTGCATACCGCGAGCGACGCCGCGTGAGCAGCAGGGCAATCGCATCAAAAGAAGCGGCGGAATTATGGCGATTATAAAATGTACTTTTAGAAAGAAGGCTGGGAGAAGCTTGGGATGCCCGAAACCAACAGCCTCAGCCAACACTTCCTCCAACTCGA
>BJFP01000116.1 GCA_014189875.1 Verrucomicrobiota bacterium
GGAGGGAAGGCTGCAGCCCAATCACGACGGGAACTGCCACGACAACTATTACTTCACGGCGAACGGACGGGACCTGATCCTCCGCATGACCAAGCAGTATCGCTCGCTGCGGACGCCCGAGGAGGCGCGGGAGTTCCTTCCTCGCGAAGCCGAAACGCTCCGACGGCTGGCCCACTGCAGCTTCCCCTATCCCGTGCCGAAGGTGATCTGCATGGTGACGGATGACGACGGCAAACCCGCCGGCCTCATCGAGTCGTGCCTGGATGGGGTGGCGCTCTCGCATTTCAAGGGCATGCTGAACGCCCGATCCCGGGTCGAGGTCATCGCGCAGGTGGCGGCGGCCGTGCATCAATTGCCGAAGGCCGAGTTCGCCCATCTTCCGGCCCACGCCGACAGTGGCGGCCATGTGCGGGCGGATCTCGATGCGCTTGCCCAGGCGATGTTCGACGAGTGGCCGGTTGCCGTGGATGCCCGCGACTGGATCACGGCGCATTTGACAAGCCGCCCGGCCACCGTGCTCCACGGGGATCTGCTACCGCAAAATCTGCTGTGGGATTACCGGGATTCCAAGAACCGGGAATGCATCTCGGTGGTGGATTGGGAATGCGCCCGGATCGGCGACCCGGCCTACGACCTGTCGATCGTCACCCGTGGCGCAAGCCAACCGCTCCAGGAAAGCGGCGGGTTCCAGCGTCTGCTGGCCGTTTACAACGAGGCGACCGGCACGTCACTGCCGGCCAGCGCCGTCCACATCCACGAGCTGCTCATGCACCTGCGCTGGCTGGACGCGACTACGCAGGCCAAGGCTGCCGGAAAACTGGAGGGGCATGGCCCGGAGCAATACGCGCAGAAGATTCAGTCGATGCTGCGGCGGTTTCCGCAGTAGCCTCCACCATCATGATCCGCCTCTCCTCCCTCGCTGTCGCATTTGCCACCTGCACGCTGTCCCTCACGGCCGCCCAGCCCGAAGCGCTGCCGCTCTGGCCCCACGGGGCACCCGGCTCCGAGGCCCGCGTCGCCGAGCCCGAGAAACAGGACGGCAGCAACGTCATGAACGTCCACAATCCGTCCCTCACGCCGTTCATCCCGACGACCGGAGCCACCGGTGTCGCCGTCGTCATCGCGCCCGGTGGCGGGCATTCCAAGCTGTGCCTGGGCCACGAGGGCTACGCGCTGGCGGAGTGGTTGCGCGAGCACGGCATCGCGGCGTTCGTGCTGAAGTATCGCCTCGCCCGCGAACCCGGCTCCGCCTACACCATTCAGGAGCACGCGATGGCGGACACGCGGAGGGCTTTGCGGACCGTGCGGCGCCGGGCGCAGGAGTGGGGCATCAAGCCCGACCGCATCGGCATCATGGGGTTTTCGGCTGGTGGCGAACTCGCCGCATTTGCCGCCATGAAATCGGATCCCGGCCAGGCCGATGCCGCCGATCCCATCGAGCGTGCGAGCAGCCGACCGGATTTTCAGGCGCTGATTTATCCCGGCACCTCGAATCTTTTCACCGTGGAGAAAGGCATGCCGCCCGCCTTCATCGCGTGCGGCTACGGCGACCGCCCCGACATCGCGGAGGGCATGGCGTCCCTCTACCTCAAATACAAAGCCGCGGGCGTGAAAGCGGAACTCCACATCTACTCCAACGCCGGTCACGGCTTCGGCTACAAACCCAACACGACAACGGCGGCGGGTGCATGGCCACACCGGTTCCGCGAGTGGCTCGTGGACAGCGGACTGTTGAAGTAGGGTTGAAGGCTTCTTTTCACCCGAGCATCATGTGCAGCCCGGCTGCCAACCGGCGCAGCCCCGCCGACCCTATCTTGTGGGGGAGAAGGTCGGGGGATCCGCCTTACCTCACTGTGCCAAATGTTTTCACGACAAACTATCTGAGCACGGACATGCTGGGTTGAAGCCGGTCGGCTTCGCCGCCGGCTCCAACCGCATGGCGACGAGCCAGGCGAGCTCAATCGTCTCGACGATGCACGACGGGGGCATACGCGGCTTTTTGTCGCTGAACCCGCTTTCGAACCTGTCGTGGATGTGACGAAAAAATTGAATCCTGCCGGTAATGGAGGCGGGCCTCGGGGGTGAATCGAGATGCAGGTCTGATTGCGGTGTCCAGTGGAACACCTCGGCCAATGGGAAGTAAAAAAGGCTTCTGTTCACATCCGCGATCCAGTAAACTTCCCGCTCACAAAACAGGAGGAACAGTATGTCGGAAGAAGTCATTAGATCATTGGAAGAAGGTCCGGATCATCAGCCGGACTGGCGGAATCGTGTCGTCGCAATCTATCTCGCGGACATCGCAAAAGCACCGGATGGAAAGTCCCGTCTCACCGAGATCCTCTTTACCGAAAAGGATCCCTTCGTCCGGCAGTTCCTGCGATTCCGCTACGATGGCGTCTGTTCCAATGCCGCTGGCTTTCGTTACGCTGCGGGATGTCAGGCACGAAATGCGGCCAGGGGTCCCGCCAGCATGATCCGCTCGATGCTGGTGGCGGACCGCACGCCAACCGAGATCGCCGCGGAACTCGGGACTACACGGCTCAACATCGTGACGTTCATGAAGGTCTTCTTTGACGTCCGCCGCTACTTGGGCAACGACGTGTGGCTGCGCGGGATCGTGTTGGCCGGACCGCCCGACGGCGTGGGTGAAACCGAGGCGCTTCGGGAGCGGCGGTGGCTGACGGCCGCCTACAGCCGTGGATGGGAGGGCGTCGAGCAGGTAGTTTTCGGTCGGATTCCATCGACGATCGAGTCCATCGAATCGACGTCCCGACAACTGGCGGCCAACCTGGGAGTAAGGGCGTTGGAATACGTGGGTGATCTTCAGGCGAGAGGCGAAGCCCCAAATGAAAATGATCTGCGCCGTTTCCTCGCGGCTCGCAACGTGGAGGCTCGGCAGCCCCCTCGTGAGACCGGCAAGGACGACGGGTATCTCAAGTTCGTCACCGCTCTCCACGATACGATGGTGGCCAAGGCGGAGAAAACGGGCGATCCCGATCTCGCGGGATTTTTGGCTGGGAAGAATTCGGATGGGGTGCATCATGAGGAGCCGCCGCAGAGGCTCCGCCGACGCTTCGCCGCGGCGTGACAACGCATTTCGGGTGCGATTTTTCCGGGGCGTTGAGGCCGTGGCAGCCCGGCCTGTTCGACGAGCTGCCGGAGAACTGAACCGCGCTGAAACGAGCTGACCGCAAGCGCCCGCTGGCCCCGAGCCGGTGGGCGTTTCGCGTGTTGGAATCAGAAGGCTGTTCGTGAACGGGAAACGAGCGCCAAACCCTCCACCTTCGGTATGGAAATCGAAGGGTAATTTTGGCTGTTAAATGAGGAATCCGGGCCGTCCGGTGAAGTCTCCAAGGGCGGCAGCTTTGTCCTTGGCGGCCGCCGCTGCGGCTGTTTCGATGCTGCCATGAATGGCCAACCCTCAGCCGACACAGCCGCACGCCCCGACGCCCGTCCCGGTTCTGACCGTTTCCGGTGCGGCGGGCGCGAAAGCGAATTCCTTCTAATGCAATGCCACCCGGAGATTGTTTCACGGAACTCTCCCTGAACAAATCCAACTCCGCGTTTTCATCCATGACTCATCCCTCCACACTCCCTGACGCCCGTCCGAGTTCTGACCGTTTCCGGTGCGGCGGGCGCGAAGGCAAATTCCTGCTAACGCAATGCCACCCGGAAGATTGATTCACCGGACTCTCCCTGAACAAAATTCAAATCCCCATTTTCAGCCATGGATCAAAAATTGGAAGGAACACCCGAAGCAACCCTGCAGCTCGCAGGGCGCAAAGTGACGCGCAGCGAGGTCACGAACAACTGGGGCACGCGCCTCCAGTGGAAGGTCAGCCGTGATGGAAAGGAAATCGCGACGGTCGTCGCGGGGCCGGAACCGGCGTTCGAACATCCCGACACCGCGCCGGGAAAGTACGAGGTCGTCCTTCAGCAGTTTCATTACGTGACCTACGACAAGGACAAGGACGGCAAGTTCACGAAGAGCAAATACATCAATATCTCCGAGCCCGTGTCCTATACAATCTGACGCACCGCCCAAGAACAACCTCCTGCCATGTTACACATCGGAAACGAACATATCCCTCTCTGCTCGGGCGCAAATCGCCGGAGTTTCCTCCAGGTCGGCGCGGCTGCGATGGCCGGACTGAGCCTCCCGAATCTGTTCAGACTCCAGGCCGCCGGTGCCGTGGACGAGCGGAAGGCGAAGATTCGCAACTGCATCACGCTTTTCCTGGTGGGCTCACCCGGGCATCTCGACACGTGGGACATGAAGCCCGACGCGCCGGAGGACGTCCGTGGAAAATTCAAACCCATATCCACCAATGTGCCCGGGGTGCAGATCTGCGAGCACTTCCCGCGCATGGCGAAGGTCATGGACAAGGTCGCGCTCATCCGTAGCCTTTTTTCCAACAAATCCGGCGGGACCCACGAAGAAGGCCAGCGGTGGATGCAGACGGGGTACGATTTCACCGCGGTGAACAAGCATCCCCACATGGGCTCCGTGATTTCGCGGATCTTCGGTCCGAAGGGTGATTTGCCAGCCTCGATCATCCTGCCGGTGAAGATCGGCAACACAGGGCAATCGACGCCTCACGGCCAGGAGAGCGCCTATCTTGGCAGCGCGCACCAGCCGTTTTTCCTCGGGAGCGACCCGGCGCGGAAGGATTTCAAGGTGGCGGATCTTGAATCCCCGACGGGCCAGGGCGAGCTACGGGTCGCGGCGCGGCGCAAGCTGTTGAAGGAGATCGATGAATTGCAACGGCAGGTGGAGACCAGCAGCACGCTGGAACGCGACACCGCCTACGCGCGTGCGTTCAATCTGCTGACGAATCCGGAGACGAAGAAGGCATTCGATCTGAACGAGGAATCCCCGCGGCTGCGTGATCGATACGGGCGCAACACATTCGGCCAGAGCTGCCTCATGGCGCGCAGGCTGATCGAGGCCGGCACGCGGTTCGTCACGGTGAACCAGTTCGACACGGTGTTTGGAATCTCGTGCTGGGACATGCATGCGGACGGCAGCAGCCTCAACAACACCTACGCCGACTACGAGCACGTGCTCTGCCCGCAATTCGACCTGGCCTTCACGGCGCTCCTGGAGGACTTGCAGCAGCGCGGCATGCTCGAGGAGACTGTCATTGCGGTCATCAGTGAATTCGGCCGCACTCCCAAGCTGAACGCCAAGGGCGGGCGCGACCATTATGCCGGGGCTTGGACGAGCTTTTTCGCGGGCGGGCCCATCCATGGGGGGCGGGTGATAGGGTCCACGGACAAGATTGGCGCCGCGCCGCATGACCGGCCCGTGTCGCCGCCGGAATTTGTCGCGTCCGTTTACCACGCGATGGGGATCGATTTGGAAACCACGATGCTGCCTGGTCCGGGCGGGCGGCCTGTCCGTTTCATCGAGGCGGAGCCGATTCGCGAGTTGTTTTCGTGACACGCCACCCCCCTCACTCCCCGACGCCCGTCCGCGTTCTGACCGTTTCCGGTACGGCGGGCGCGAAAGCAAATGCCAGCAATGCAGCAGTTGACCCGCGACCATGAATACCTGCACGTCGGGAATCGCCGCCAGCATCTCCGCGACCGGCAGATTGGATGTCACGATCGTCACTGGGAAGACGGGATGATCGCGAAATGCCTCGGCGAAGGCGCATATGGTTGTCCCGGAGTCGAGGAAATAGGTCCCGTGAGGCTCCATGAAAGCAAGAGTCGCCATCGCGATTTTCGCCTTCGCCTGCGTGGCTCTGCCCTGCCGCTCCCTAAATGAAGGAAACCGGTCATTAAATTCGGACAACGCCCCGCCATGGGTCCGTTTGATCTTCTTCTCGCTGGCCAGAGCCGCCAGATCCCGCCGGGCCGTAGCCTCCGATACTCCGAGCCGGCGGCAAAGTTCCTGCACCGGGAGATAGCGGTGCCGCCCGAGCAATTGCGCGAGCCGTTCGCGGCGGGCCTGGACTACGTGGAAGGGAACCTTCACACCTCAAGAATACACTTTAATGAGCGAAGTCAATTATATCGAGCCGACAGACGCGCCTGCGGGACGCCGCAAACTCCGATCCGCACATCCTCGTCTTCTGGTTGCATCCTGCTTTCCAAAACATTTTGCGCCTCCATGCGCGGAACGAACGGAAATCGTCGGCGTTTCGCTGGCGAAAAGAATGCGCCCTATTTCCCGGCAATCGCCGCCTGTTGAACCGGAACCGGTGTGAGCGATTTGATCAGCTTCACGGACGTTGTGTCCCAGATCTGGATCTCGCCGGTCTTGCCGCCGGCGATGAGACGGGATCCGTCCCGGTTCAGTCCCACGGCCAGCACTGGTGCCGGCGCCATGGGAATCGCCGTTTTGCGCGTTCGGGTGTCGGTCTGATAGATGCGCACTTCGGCGGTGCGCGTGGCGACCGCGAGAAGTTTCCGGTCACCGCTGATCCCGAGTGCCATCACGGCACCGGCCTGAACCTCGAAATTCCTCACGTATTGGTCCCGCTTGCTGACCGGCTGTGTACTGTTGCCGGACCCGGTGGTTTCCACGTCGCCGACGGACAGCTTGAAATCGTAGCCGGTGAGCGTCGCGGCGTTGCCGCCCGAGAAGGCGGTGAGCGGGTCGGCTGCAACGGCGTTGATGACGTCGGCGGATTGATCGATGGAGCGCAAAAGACGGAGTCCCTGGACGCTGCTGATCTTCGTGGTCTTGTCGCGACTGCCGCTGACGAGCTGCCTGCCGTCCGCGCTGTAGGCCACGGCGGTCACCCAGTCGCTGTGAATCTCGATGGTCTTTGGCTGCTCCTTTTCATTCACCGGGATGATGTAGATTGCGCCGTTCGCACCGCCGAACGCCATGGACTGTCCGTCCGGCGAAAAGTTGCCCTTGAAGAACGTATCGGCCCCCAGCCGTCGGCCACCCTGCCGGGTGCCATTCACCGGATCGAAGAAAATCACGCCGCCAAACTGCTGCGGGGACCCGCCACCGGCCGCGAGGCGTTTGCCATCGGGACTGAACTCAACATGGGTGATGAGATCGAAGTCCGTGCGCAGGCGGCGTGGCGGCGCATCGTCATCCACATTGAACATCACCACTTCACTCCGGCAGGCTATCGCGGCGACTTTGCCGTCAGGAGAAATGGCGGCGCTCGATATCGCGGGAGCAGTGGCGTAGGTCGCTGGAATCACGACCGGCGGCACCTGGCTTATCGGCGCACCGTCGATCTTGGCGCCTTGGGCGATCCAGTCCCGCAGAAGCTTCACTTTCGCAGGGGAAAGCGGCGCCTCGTTTTCGGGCATATCGGGCTTGTCGCCGCTGACCTGCGTGATGAGCAGGCTGTCATCGGGCTTGCCGGCGACAAACAGCGGACCGGTCTTGCCACCCTTGAGTAGCGAAGCGACATCGTCCAGTTGCAGCCTGCCCTTGTTCTTCTGCCCGCTGTGGCAGCCGGCACAGTGCCGCTTAAAGACCGGCCAGACATCGCGCTGGAAACTCACTTCCGCGCCACAAGCGGTGGCGGCGAAGCACATGGCGAGGATGAACGCGAAACGGCGCATTTCAGTGCAGCATCGTGAAGTCGCGGCTGTTCAGCAGCGCCCACATGTAGTCCTGGATGGCCTCGAGGCGTTTGTCGCCGCCCGCGGCGAGGAATTTTCCGGCCAGCGCGCGCTCGGCCTCCACCGGGCGGCGCGCGAGCGACCACAGGTAAAGCTGTTCGATAAGCTGCCCGTCATCGAGCTTGCGGGCAAACAACTGCGCGGGACGCCCGGCGGTGGAGGCGACGCGATTGAGGAAGGACTGTCCGTTGATGAAATGGAGCGCCTGGAGCATGTTCGTGCCCGAATCGCGCTCACATTCACAAGCCTCCATCCGCTGCGGCTTGCCAAACAGGGCGAGAAGGGCGTTATCGACGTTGCCGTCGGGAAGCTGCGCCGCGGAGAATCCGGCGGGCACGCCGCCGAAGTTTTCCTTCACGCCGGTGGCCTGCACCAGCGAGTCGAGCAAAGCCTCGGCCGGCAGCCGGCGCGGAATCGCGCGGGAAAAGTTCAGGTCGTCATGGGCGTTGGTCGCATTCGGCACGGAGCTGCGCTGGTAGGTCCGGGACGTGACGATGACCCGCATGAGATGGCGCATGTCGAACTTGTGATCCGTGAAATCCTTCGTGAGCGCATCGAGAAGCGGCCCGTTGATGGGCGGGCTCGTCGAGCGCAGGTCGTCCACCGGGTCGATGATGCCGCGGTGGAAAAAATAGCTCCAGATGCGATTCACCAGGCTGCGCGCAAAATGCGGATTCCCCGGGGAGGTCAGCCACTGCGCGTAATTGACGCGCCGGTCGGTTCCGTTCTCGAGCTTGGGCTCGGCGCCGCCAAGGTAACGCGGCGGCTGCTCCCTGGCGGTCCTGGGATTTGTCGAGGAACCGCTGCCCAGGTTCAGCACAACGGCCTTTGCTTTTTCCACGCCCCTCAGGCGCGGGTCGGGCTTGGTGCCCACCTGATTGAAGAAGCTGTGCAGGCCGTAGTAGTCCGCCTGCGTCCATTTCTCAAACGGGTGCGGGTGGCATCGGGCGCAAAGCATGCGGACCCCGCAGAACACCTGCGTGGCGCGTTGCACGGTGTCGTCGGTGTCCTTGCTGATTGAGAAGTAGGCGGCGGCGGGATGGTCCAGATAGCTGCCGCGCGCAGTGAGAATCTCGCGGGCAAACTCGTCCATCGGCATGTTGGACCCCACGGCGGCGCGTATCCATTCGCGGAAGGAATAAACAGCAGGGTCGCTGAGCACGCTGCGGGCATTCTGAAGTAGGTCGCCCCATTTCAGCGACCACCAGTCCACGAATTCGTTCCGCTGCAGTAGTTCATCGATGACCTTCGCTCGCCGGGCCGGGTCCTTGTCCGCCAGAAATGCCAGCACCTGATCCGGCGTGGGCTGCACGCCCGTGAGGTCCACTGAAACCCGCCGCAGGAACCGCTCGTCGTCGGCCAGTTCGGACGGCTTGATTCGGAGTTCGTTCAATTTCGCGATGATGTGCCTGTCCACGAGATTGTCCTCGGGCACCGGCGTGGCCGCAAATCCCGTATCCGGCGGAAGGACAATCAAGTTGGCAACGGCGAAAATCCCCTCGTATCGCGCAACAATCGCGGTCTCGCCGAGGTCGGTGACGGACACCAGTCCGGCCTCGTCCACCCGCGCCACGCGCTCGACGTTCACGCTGAAAATGCCCGTGCGGGAGACGTCGCGCACCGAACCGTCGCTGTATCTGGCGACAAGCTGGAATTGCTGCCGCGACCTGGGTCTCACGACGACTCTTTCCGGATGAATGCCGATCGACACGACAGCCGGGATGTTCGGCACGTCGTCCTTTGCGCCCGCCGCAATCCATTGCCGCAGGGTCTCATCCATGAGGCCGCCGCGATCCATGCGGACCCCGCCTTCGTGCGGGAGATCGCCAAGCGCCTTGAGAAGGAGCAGGCTCGCAGCAGGGTTGTGGCGGTTGATGCGGCGCTCGGAGAACTCGTCCGTCAGCACGAGGTAATCCTTGTCCGGATCGGCGCCGCGCAGCGAGAGCTTGAACCCGTATTTCCCGAGTGAATATCCGTGGCAGGCGCCCTGGTTGCAGCCGCCCTTCGAGAGCACCGGCATCACGTCCTGGCGGAAGCTGGGGTGGACAGGGGCGGCGGGCAGTTGCACGGTCACGTTCACCTTCGAGGCAAGGCCGCCCGCCTGCACGGTGACGGTCGTCTGTCCGTTGGCCACGCACTGTATCCACCCGGACGAATCCACGCGGGCCACTTTCTCATCACCGCTGCTGAAGGTTGCGGAACCAGTCAGGTCCACATCGTAACCATCTTTCGTCCGCACCGAGACGAGCACGGAATGCGGGCGTCGCGGATCGGACAATGTCATGGTGGCCGGGGTGACCTGGAGGCCGCCCACAACGTCCGCGGGAGGTGCCGCCAATGCACCCAATACAGGCCATAGCGCGCAAAATAAATGGAGTAGCGATTTCATATCAGGATTGGCCGGCAGGTTTCGGTTCCGGTGGAGGATCGGCGGGCAGGACTTTGAGCGTGGCCCCGGCGTCGCGTGATTTCAACTGCGTGGGTCCAAATGGCTTCCAGTTACCGGAAACTTTGAGCCCGGAAAATTCGCCCGGTTTGAACGCGGCGGGAAACGTCAGCACGAACTTGAACTGCGTCTCCCCGGCCTTCACGGTCACGGCGGGCGGCACGGTCACGCCCGTCGGGAGCCCGCCCAGCGCCACGGCGACTTCTCCAGCGGCACCTTCCCGGCGCTCCACCTGGCCGGAAAGTTCGAGCGTCGCGCCGGCTTTTTTGTCGAGTTTCACCGGAGCCGGCGGGGTCAGCTTCACCACAAGGGCATTTTCAACCGGAATCTCCAGCACGGGCGTGTATGCGACGGCTTCGACTGTGCGTCCGTCGCGCTTGAGCAACTCGGCCTTGAAGGCGATCTGATGCATGATTTCCGGCAGATCCGGCGGGATGATGATCGAGACATCGACGTCATTCTTTGCCTGCTTCGCCGCCTCGTCCGCCGCCTTCCTAGTGGCATCGAGCGCGATCTGCGCGTTCTTCTTCCCGGCGTCCGCTGCGTCGCCACCCGCCGCCTGCGCCGCCGCAAGGCCCGCCGCCGCGGCTGTCACCGCATCGAATGCCTTCTGCGCAGGCTTGTCCTCGGCGATAATCACCGCTTTCTCCTCACGGAGGAGCCGGTTCTGGTCCACGACTCCGTTGACGAAAGGACGTCCCTGGCTGGTCAGCAACGTGAGGCGCACAGGACCGTCATGGCCGGCTGTGCGGACACACGTCACCGGGACGGACAGCTTCCCGCCAAGAAACATTTTCCTGCCGGGGACAGATTTCCCCCAAGTGACACCGAAGCCCGAGCCGGAACCCGCCACGCCTGCAAATGCCAGATCGCCATCCAGCCAGGGCTGGAATTTTCCAAAGGCCGGGCTGGAGAACCGCGCCAGCACCTCACGCCCGTTCCCCCGGCCTTTCAATGTGACAATGGCCGGCACCAGGGGCTTTTCCGAGGAAAGGACAAGCAGGGTAGCCGTGGCCTGGGGCGGGATTTTTTCACCCGACACTTTCAGACCGGCGGGCAGATGATCGAAAGCCAGTTCAATGGGGCCGTCGTAACCGCCACGCACAGCCTCGACCTTGAACACGCTCGCGCCGCCCGCTTCCAAAGCGTGGCTGTTCTGGACCAGCGCGAGGGAGAAATCGACGGGGTTCCCCACGCCTTTTGCCTTCACCTGCATCCGATAGATGGAGCGCGGCCCCCCGCTGCCGTTCACATTGCGGACCACGGCGACGACCTTGGTCACGCCGGCCGGAACCTTGTAAGCAAGCCGCGGGTCCGGCCTTCCTTCCGAATCGTCGATGAAGGCAAGACGCGTCCCTTTGAGATCACGCAGTTCCAGGCTCGCATCGATTGGCGAGCCGAGGGAGTCGGCGAAAACTTCGATTTCCACCTCGCTCCCGGGATTCACCGTCAGCTCGTAGGCATCCTCCTCGTCGCGGGTGCCGATCCGCCCGTTGACGGCCACCGGCGGCGCGGGGAGGACTTGCGCCATCGACCCGCTACGCTGCTCGACGAGTTCCGGTAAATCGCTCAGCCAGACAACGGCTTGAGGCCCGCCGGAAGTTTCGGGATCGGCCCATGGCGCCGGAACACCGGTCCCCTCGGCGTTGGACGGCAGCCGTACGGTGCGCGTCTCACCCACGGGTCCGACGACCTGCGCTCCCGCCGATGCGCCGCGCTGAACGGTCGAGGGAAACACGAGGTCGGCATAGGACCATTTTCCAATTCTCAGCCTGTAATGGCCCGGCGCATCCGCGGCGAACAGGAGATCGTTCACCGTGACGCGGTATTCCCCGTCGGCGGGCAATTTCACCTCGATTCGCGTGTCGCCGCGAAGCGCCAGCATCGGCTGGCTCC
>BJFP01000117.1 GCA_014189875.1 Verrucomicrobiota bacterium
TGGTGGGCGGTTCGGACGAGCTGGATGCGGGGTGCGGAGCTTGCGCGGCGGATGGACGCACTGCGCGCGGCGGTTCTGTAGCCGGGACTTTCCAGTCCCGGCGCTCCCAAGCTTTGCGAATGCCGGGACTGGAAAGTCCCGGCTACCGACGCCTTCACTTTCCGCGGCAGCCGAGGCAGTTCGTCGCGGTGATCCATTCCGCGACGGGGATGCCGCCGATGAGGTGCTGCTGCAAGATCCGCTCGAAGCGATCGGTCGTGATGCCGCCGTACCATGTGCCTTCGGGATAGACGACGAGCCACGGGCCGCCGGTGCAGATGCGGAAGCATTGGGCCTTGGTGCGCATCGCTGGAACGCCCGATTCATTCACGCGCTTCTTGATGTGTTCCCAGACGATTTGCGCGTCGGCGGGCGCGCAGCAGTCTGGGCCCATGCAGAGGAAAATGTGCCGTTCCGCTGTGGCGATGGCGGCTTTTTTCAGGCCTGCATTCAGTGCTTCATCCATGCGCGGAACGTATCCGGCGCGGAGGAAGACGGAAGGATTTCGTAACGATTGATTTTTTCCCGGAGTCTGGATGCGCAACCATGAGTGCCATGAAACTGATCGCCCTCCTCTCTCTCATCACCACGTTTGCCGTCGCACAGGAAATCCAGCAGATGCCCGCGGATCAGATCGCGAAGATCGCGCGCAGGGCGGTGGAGCAGCTCGGTTCTCCGAGTGATGCGCCGTTTGCCGCGGATGCCGATGCGGGCAAGTCGGTGTCGGGTGCCGCGCAACTGTGGATGCGCAATGTGTTGCCGTCGGTGAAGAATGCGGCGCCGGATCCGGCGAAGCTGCGCATGGCGACTTTTCGCGACGGCGACAATGAGGCGAAGGTGGAGGTATATTTCGTCGGAATCTCGAAGACCGACGGTGGCGCGCTGGAACTCGGTCTTTGTGCGAAGGACAAGGAGCCGCTGGTGAAAGTCCCGCTCGTGAAGACGGACGCGGCGGCAAACGGGGTGCCGATCGCGCTCGATGGACATAAGGAGGGCGAAAACAGCGGCGTGCTCGTGGTGACGATTTTCGGCAGCTACAATGCGGCGATCACGGTGACGAAGCCGCGGGAGTAGCGGCGACGCGGCGGATGCTCGGAGTGGGGGGCGATTCGTGCGCGGGCTCGGCGGACAGGATTGTCCGCGGTACAGGCCGCGCCGAACTTTGAAGAAAACCTTCCTGTCACTTGTCCGCAGGCTGCGGCCTGGATGGCGCTTTTTTCGGCGGCGGGGCGGGGGCTTTTTGCAGCACGCGATCCTTGAGGGCCTGTTCCTCGGGGAGGAGGCGGTAAATTTTCTCGGCCAACTGGAAGTATTCCTGCGCCTTTGCCCCGCGTTTTGCGCCGGCGAGGAAGATGCCGTAGTAGAAGGCGAGGGACGGTTCGCGGAGCTGCGCGGGCTGCAGCGTCTCCATGACTTCTTCTGCTGCGCGGGCGCGGCCGAGGAGGAAGAGCGAGAGTCCGTAGGTGGAGACGACGGTCGGGTTCGTCGGATTTTCCTTGTAGAGTGTCTCTGCGGCCAGATGCGGCGCGCCTTCTTCGGTGCGCTTGAGGAGCGAGAGGAAGATGTAGTTGTTGCGCGCGGTGACGCCCTTGGGATTGGCCTGGAGCATGAGGCGGGCGATGGTGCGCAGCTTGTCGGTGTCGCCGCGCTGGAGCGTCCTGTTCCACAGTGCCTGGAGCACCCACGTGGGGCTTTGAACGCTGAAGGCGGTGATTTTCCAAAGCGCTTCCTCTGCGCGGTCGTTCCAGCCCCACGAGATGGCGGAGCGCGCGAGTGTCTCCATGCGTTCGAGGCGCGATTCGGCGGCGTTCAAGGCATTTTTCCACATGCTTGCGGCACCATTACGATCCTCGGAATTCTGTAGCGCCCACGCGAGGGTGGCGAGGCGGACGTAATCCATGTTGCCCCACTTTGCGGCCTTCAGGAGCTTCTGCAGGTTCGACCAGTCCCGCAGGACTGCGTAGGAATCGGCCACTGCGATGGAGAGCGGCGGGCGCATGATGTCTTCCTGCTTGAGCTTCGGAATCAGCGCGGGGACATCCTTGGCGAAGCCGTTCCGATTCATCCAGATCAGCAGTTCGTAGGCGCTCTCCGGGCGGTCGGCGCTCTCGGCTTCGAGTCGCGCACGCCAGATTGGAAAATCAGGATCCTGGAGGATGTTGAGCGTGGCGAGGCGGAGGAGCTTGTCGGAAAAGAGCGCCTTCTGATCCTTCTGATCCTCGGCGAGCGCGATGGCGAGCTGGCGGGCGTGAGCGTGCTCGCCGTGGCGGATTGCGTCGGAGAGGAGTGCGCGCATCGCTGGGAGGCGTTCCTTGGAGCTGACGCTGAGCTGGCCCAGCAAGTCGAGGGCGTTGGTGCGTTCGCTGGCGGAGCCGAGCTTGAGGCGCAACGCGGCCATGTTGAGCTTGTAGCCATCGTCGGCGGGGTTAAGCTTTGCAGCTTCCGCCCAGTGGTATTCGGCCTTGATGGAATCGCGCCGGTTGAGGGCGAGCAAAGCGGAGAGGTGGTGGAACGTCGCGGTGTCGTGATCGGCGTAGGGGATCTGCTTCAGGATGCGGTCGGCGGATGGATAGTCGCCGGCACGGATGGCGGCAGCCGCCCAGCCGAGGGAATTTTCCAGGTCGTTCGGGACGAGTTGTGCGAACCGGGCGCGCCACTCGAGCGCCTGCGGAGAGTGCAGGGCCTCGCACGTTTTTGCCATCATCCGGATGGCCTCGGTATTGTCCCAATTGAAGACAAGGGTGTTCCTCGCATCAATCATCGAGCGCCGGTAATCGCCTTTCGCAAAATAGGCCGTTGCCCGCGCAAAGTGCTTTTTCTCGCGCCAGCCGTGATACGCCTTGCGTGCGGGAGGTGCGGCAAACCACAGGGCACCTCCGATCGCGGCGATGATCAGCGCGTAACGCCACAGGCGCTTCGCCTTCGCGCGCTCTTTCGGCTTCTCCGTCGAGTGCCAGCCTTTGAATGTCTGAAGCGCGATGTTGTCCACGAGGTTCATCCGCTTGCCGTGGCATTCTTCGCAGCAGTGATCGAGAGGCATGCCGCGGGCGTTCGGCTGGAACTCCTTTCCGCAGTCCGCGCACTTCTGGAGGTTGTTCGCGTCGGCGCGGGGTATCGGGACGGCCTCTTTGGGGATGAGGTGGAATTTGTCCGCAAGCCGCTCGATCAGCCGCGCGCGCCGCGTGCGGCAGGCGTCGCAGTATTCGACCTCGCCGGTTGCTTCGTGGCTGAGCTGGAAGCGAACCCCGCAATCCGCACAGTTCCGCCTGCCGGATCTCAGGGCGCGCGCGGCAATGTGAAAAGGATCGGACATCGGAGCCTAGAATAGAGCACCTTCCCTGCGAGGACGCAAACTTCCCCGGAAGAAACCCGCGCCCCCGTTTCAAATTTCAGCCGACGCCGGGCTGGTTCAGGCCGTCGCGACGGAGCGGCGGCGGAAGCGTGCAGCGGTGCCGAATGCCAGCAGGCCGAGGCCGGTGAGCATGCCGAAGGAGGAAACTTCCGGCACTGCGATGACGCTCACGTCGTCGAGCAGGTTTCCGGCTGCATCATTTCCGGCGATAAACGAAATGCGCTGGTTGTTCGCTGTGGCGACGAGATCCGTGGTGAACTGCGTCCAGCCAAGCGGCACCGTCAGTGCAGTGGGACCATAGATGTCCGTGCCGCCCGTAATCGCAGTGCCAGTGTCCGTGCCGCCCCAGTTTACGCGGAGCGAGTTGTTCGGGAAGTCGCCGATCTGAATTGAGAGCCAGAAGCTTACGCGATAAGTCTGGCCGGCGACCACGCTTGCGACGGCCTGCGAGATGTAGCCATCGTAAGGGAAGCCGTTTGGGAACACTGCGGCGAGACCGGCTCCGCTATGGGAGCCATTATCCAGAAGGTCACTGTGAGGGCCACCGCCATTGGCACCGAGGAGCCCAGTGACGGGAACTGCGTCCGACCCGTTGCCGGTGCCGGATGCCGAGATCGTCCCGAAGTAAGCGTTCTTGTTGGTCGCAATGGCATTTACTCCGCCGCCGGTCGGGCCGATGTCCCAGTTTGCCATAGAACCATCGATCCACGACTTGTCTCCGCCTCCGATAGCGGTGCCGCCCGCTCCGGGGACAATCACCGTGGCCCCGGCTTCGAAGCCGCCGTTCACTACGAGGTTCGCATGTGCGGAAGATGAAAGCAGCGGGCTCGCGAGCGAGATCGCAGCGATGACAAACGTGGAGAGAAGGGGACGTTTAGGCGTGGAGGTCATAAAAAGGTGGCTTCTCTGCAAATTAAGCGCTTCTGGTGCCTCGCCGCAAGAACAATTTCAGGAGTTTTTATTGGGTCTGGATCTCCCATCCTGCCGGGTTCCGGTGTGTTGTTTTCCAGATCGAAAAAGCAGCGATCGCAGCGGCCTGTAGTGGAAATTTATCACGTCAGCGCGGACGGTGTGTGGGAGCGGATTTTTGCGGATCTCCGGCCGATCCGCCTGCCTTTGCGCCAGCGACCTTTGCGCGTTCGAGGAGCGTTTTTTCCTCTGGGAGCATCGGCCACTTGGCGGAGAGTGTGAGGAATTCGTCCGACTTTTCCGCTTGCCCGATCGAGAGCAGGAAGATCGCCTGGTAAAGCGCGACCTGCGGCTCGCGGAGCGCCTCGGGCTTCAGCGTGGACATGAGCGCGGCGGCGTCCGCGGCCTTGCCCTGCTGGTAGAGCGAGAGCGCGTAGGTGGAGGTGACGAGCGCATTCTCCGGGTGCTCGCGGTGAAGTGTCTCGGCGATGCGGTGCGGATTGCCCTCGGCGTTGCGCGTGAGCAGTGAGAGGAATGCGTAGTTGTTCCGCGCGGCGATGCCCTTTGGATCGGATTTCGCGATCGCGCCGCTGAGCTTCTGGAGCTGCGTGGTGTCGCTGCGCTGGAAGGCGTCCTTCCACAGTGAATCCATCACCCATCGCGGGCACTGCGGCATGGTCGCGAGTTTGCGCATGATTTCCTCCGCGCGGCCGGCCCACTTGGCCTGCACGGCGAATTTCGCGACGCGCTCCAGCCTGTTGGAACGCGTGCGCACTGCGGCGACGGCGTCCTTCCATTCGTGCGCGGCCTCGCCTTCTTCGCCGACGTGATCGAGCGCGGCGGTGAGGAACGCCTTGCGCATGAATTCCATCTCGCCCCACTTCACGGTGCCGATGAGATTGTCCAGCTTCTGCCATTCGCCGCTCCGCATGAGCGCCTCGGCGACGGCGTCTCCCGGAAGGCATGGAAGGCATGATCTTGAAAAGGCGGGTGCAGTCGTGCAGGCGCGCGGCGCGGTGCGCGCCGAACCCGCGGGAGGCTACGGATAATGCACGCCCTCGCAAGCATCCCGCGCGGCAGTTCATGGTTCAAATCCAACCACGAATGGACACGGAAAAACACGGATGGAGCGAAGATCCGTCCTTTGGGAATCCAATTCGCGTCTCTACGTGTCCATTCGTGGTTTCTCAAAATTTGCAGCACCACCGCGCGAGATTCCCCGCAGCGTCATCCGATTTTCACATCGCGTTTCCGAGGTTTGCCTTGGCTTTTGCGCCTTCTGTGAAAACGTCGCGCCGATGAACCAACGCAGGCGCGGCATTCTCTGGATCGCCATCCTTACGTTTCTCCTCCTCTGGGCCGGTCTGGTCCGGAGCCTGAGCGCATTCTGGTCGTCGAACCCGCAGTACGCCTACGGTTGGACCGTCCCAGCGCTCGCACTTTTTCTCCTCTGGGAATGCTGGAACACGCGGCCTCACGCCGCGCCGCCGCAGCGCCGTGGTCCGGCCATTTTCATCATCGCGATCCTCGCCGTGTGCCTGCTGCCCGTGAGCCTTCTGCTTGAGGCCACGCCCGACTGGCGCCTCGTGCAGTGGTCGTTCGCCCTCTCCGTCACGGGCATCACGCTCTGCGCGATCCACCTTGCAGGCGGTGCTCCGTGGCTGCGGCATTTTGCATTCCCGCTCGCATTCACCCTCGTCGCCGTCCCGTGGCCGACAAAAATCGAGCAGGGCATCATCCAAAATTTCACCGCGTGGGTCTCCTCGCTCACCGTCACCGGCCTGAACCTCTGCTCCGTCCCCGCGATCCAGGAGGGCAACCTCATCCGCATCGGCCGCGGCCTCGTCGGCATCGAGGAGGCGTGCAGCGGCGTGCGCTCATTTCAGGCCACCATCATGGCCGCGCTTTTCCTCGGCCAGCTCTGGATGTTTTCGCTCCGCTCGCGCCTCGTGCTGCTCGGCGCGGGCGTCGTCTTCGCATTTTTCTGCAATGTCGGGCGCGCACTGCTCCTCACCTACGTCGCCGAGCGCGAGGGGCTCGATGCGATCGGGAAATGGCACGACCCCGCCGGCTTCACCATCCTCGGCATCACCTTCGCCGGACTCCTCGTCCTCGCGCTCATCCTCCGCCCGAAGCTCGGACGCGCCCTCGCGCCCGCCGCCGTGCACCCGCCGCAAAGCCTTCCCGCCGTGCTCACCATCGCGCTCGCCGCGTGGATCGTCCTCGTCGCCGGCGGCACCGAGCTGTGGTACCGCAGCGCCCCGCCCGCGACATCCGCGTGGTGGCGCATCGGCTGGCCCGAGAAGCAGCCTGCGTTCGCGGAAATTCCACTCACGCCGACCGTCCGTAGCATCGGCTTCGACACCGGCAGACAGGCGCGCTGGCGCGAGGACGACGGATCGCTCTGGACCGCATTCCACTTCCGCTGGATGCCCGGCGCCGCGACCACGCGCATCGAGGCCCGCTGGCATAATCCCGACATCTGCCTCGTCGGAGCCGGATTCCAGCGCGTCGCCGAATACGAGCCGCTCGTCATCCGCAAAGGCGACATCGAACTCGTCTTCCGCACCTACCGCTTCGACGCGCAGGGGCAGAAAAACCACGTCTTCTTCTGCATCTGGGAAGATCGCAAGGACCCCGGCGCCGCGCCCGAAACCCCCGAGGCATGGAACCCCGCGAGCCGCTGGCGCGCCGTCCTCCTGCGCAAGCGCCACCTCGGCCAGCAGACCCTCGAAATCGCCATCGCTGGCATCGAGGATGAAAAGGTCGCCCGCGCCGCATTCGAGCGCCGCATCACCGCGCTGATCGAGCCCGACTCCATCCTGCCCGCCACCGACGCACAGACGACCGTCCGCTGACTTGGACGCTGGACGTTTGGCCCGGTGCAGAGCGCGGCGAGCGAGAGCAGGCGCGGGATTTTCGTGAGGCAGACGCGTTCCTACTTGAGCAGATTTTCGCGCAGAAATTCGACCGTCGCGAGAAATTGAAAATCCGCGTTCGGCTTCTTCGCGAAGCCGTGGCCCTCGTCGCTCGCTTCGAGATACGACACCGTGCCGCCGGCTTTTTTCATCGCGTCGCGCATCGAGTGAGCGACGGACACTGGCACGCGCGGATCGTTTTTTCCCTGCACGATGAACAGCGGCTTCCTGATCTTCGCCGCGTGTGTGCTCGGTGAAATCTTCACGAGAAATTCGCGCATCTTCGGATCGCGTTCGTCGCCATATTCCACGCGGCGCAAGTCCAGCCGGTATGCGCTCGTGTTTGCGAGAAACGTGAGGAAATCAGCGACGCCCACAACATCAATCCCGCAGCGCAACCGGTCGCCGAAGTGGACCATCGAAGCCGTGCTCATGTAGCCGCCGTAGCTGCCGCCCGTCACCGCGAAGCGCGCCGCATCGAGCCGTTCGTCCGTCGCGAGCGCGTTGAGAAATGCGCCGATGTCCTTCACGCTGTCCTCGCGCTTGAAGCCGTTGTCGAGCGTGAGGAACGTCTTCCCGTAGCCGTCCGAGCCGCGCACGTTCGGGTAGAAAATCGCGATGCCGAGTTCGTTCAGGTAGTAGTTGTGGCGGCCTTGGAAGACCGGCAGCGACTGGCCCTCGGGGCCGCCGTGAATGTTCACGAGGCACGGCCTTTTGCCGGGCCAGCGCTTCGCGTCGGGACGATACAAAAATCCGCTCACGCCGAGCCCGTCGAATGACTTCACACGCACGATTTCCGGTTCGGAAAATTGCGCAGGATCGAGCCCGCCGATCTCGCTCTCCGTCCAGCGCGTGAGCTGCGCCGTGGCGAGATCGTAGCTCCAAGCGTCGGTCGGCGACTTCGCCGAGTTCAGCGAAAATGCGACCTCGTGTCCGTTCGCGTTCCACGACACCGCACCCATCACGCCGAGCGGCAGCTTCGGCTGCGTGATGATCGCGCCGGTCTGCGGGTCAATGATCCGCAGCACGCTCGCACCATCCTCATTGCTCACGATGGCCATGCGCTGGCCGTCCGCGGTAAGGGCGAAGTCCTCGATGTTCCAAGGGATGTCCTTCACGAGCATGCGCACTTCCTTCGTCGCAAAATCGAGCCGCACGAGCCGCATGAATTCGCTCCCGCGATCCGTCAGTGCCCACGCAAACGTGTCATCCGGCCCGAACGTCGCCTCCGCCCATGACTCTTTCTCCGCGCCCGGCGGCGTGAGCAGCTCGGCCTTGCCGCTCGCGATGTCGAGCAGGTGCAGCCGGCTCTCGTTGATCGAGAGGTATTCGCCGAGCAGCAGCTTCTTTCCGTCGTGCGACCAGCTCTTCACGCTCCATCCGCCGCTCGCGACTTGGAAGACCGAGCGATCCGTTTCGGGTGCGAACGGATCCATGATGTGAACGTCGTTGTCCTTCCCGTTTCGCCGCGTGGTCGTGTAGGCGAGCTGCTTCCCGTCGCGCGACCAGCGCGCGCTTGTGTTGCGCGATTTGCCATCGGTGAGCAGCGTCGAGCGCCCGTCCGCGAAATCAAAACGGTGAAGCTGATACGCCTCCCCGCCTCCCGAATCCTGACTGAAGACAAACGCCTTCCCGAGCTTCGGCTGCACGACCAGTCCGCCGATCGGCTCGCGGCCAAACGTGAGCTGCCTGCGCGCACCGCCCGGCATTTTCACATGATGCACCTGCGCCGTGTCCGCAAACCTCGTCGTGATCAGCATCTCGCGCGTCCCCGGCAGCCAGCCGTGAAAAACCGCCGTGCGGGATTCAAGATAGCGTCCCGCCGAAGCACGCGTCTCCGGCGTGATCGGCGGAAGATTTTCCGCGGTGAGATTCGACGGGAGTTCGGCGGCGTGCACGAGCGAAGCCGCGAGGAGCAGGGGAGCGAGGTGGCGGAGCATAGGGTTCCTCTTTCTACCCGCCGCACGCGCGGCGATAAGGAAAAAGAACGCGTCACGCGGCGCAAAGTAGTCCCACGCTTCAGCGTGCCAAAGCTCCCGGACAAGACTGCCCGCGCGAATCCCTGTTTTGCACGCAAGCTGTTTGCGCACCGTTTTGCACGCTGAAGCGTGGGACTACTTTGCGCGCGTTGCATTCGCCGCGCGCTTCGCGAAAGTGGACGGATGTCCGCATTCCAGCTTTCCTCGAAATACTCGCCACAGGGCGATCAGGCCCAGGCGATCGCGAAGCTGACCAAGTCCATCGTCGCGGGGAACCGGCACCAGACGCTCCTTGGCGTGACGGGCAGCGGCAAGACCTTCACGGCGGCAAATGTGGTGCGCGAAATCGAGCGGCCCACGCTTGTGATCTCGCACAACAAGACGCTCGCCGCGCAGCTCTACTCCGAGTTCCGCTCGTTCTTCCCGAACAACGCGGTCGAGTATTTCGTGAGCTACTTCGACTACTACCAGCCCGAGGCGTACATCCCGCGATCGGACACGTACATCGAGAAGGATTCGTCCATCAATGAGGAGATCGAACGCATGCGTCTCTCGACGACTTCATCGCTGCTCTCGCGGCGAGATGTGCTCGTGGTGGCGAGCGTGTCGTGCATCTACGGCCTGGCGTCACCCGAGGATTTTCTCTCGATGCTTCTCACGCTGAAGGTCGGGCAAAAAATCGGACGCGAGATGGTGCTGAGCAAACTCGTGGACATGCTCTACGACCGAAATGACATCGCCTTTGAGCGCGGCCGTTTCCGCGTGCGTGGCGACGTGGTCGAGGTGCATCCCGCGAGCGAGGATGAGACGGCGATCCGCATCGAGTTCTTCGGCGATGAGGTGGACCGTATCTCGCGTTTCGATCCGCTCACCGGGCATGTGAATGAGCAGCTCACGATGATCGTGATTTTCCCCGCTAAACAGTTCGTGACGACGAGCGACCGGCTGCGCACGGCGCTTGTGACGATCCGCCAGGAGATGCAGGAGCGCGTGATTTTTTTTGAAAAGCACGGGCGCCTGCTCGAAGCGCAGCGCATCAAGCAGCGCACGGAATACGATCTGGAGATGATGCAGGAGATGGGATTCTGCAGCGGCATCGAGAACTACTCGCGCCACCTCAGCGGACGTCCCGCCGGCTCGCGGCCCTACACGCTGATGGATTTTTTCCCGAAGGATTTCGTGCTCGTGATTGACGAGTCGCACGCGACGATCCCGCAGATCGGCGGCATGTACGAAGGCGACCGCGTGCGGAAAAACACGCTCGTCGAATACGGCTTCCGCCTGCCGAGCGCGATGGACAACCGTCCGCTGAAATTCCCCGAGTTCATGGAGATGGCGGGGCAGACGATCTACGTCAGCGCGACGCCGGGCGAGTTCGAGATCCGCAACAGCGTCGTCGGCAACACGAAGTATCTGCCGGTGAGCCGCACGCAGTTCGGCGGCGCGATTGAAGTGCCGGATTTTGTCGTGAGCGCGAACACGGATGTGCGGCCAAGTGGTGCCGCCGAGCCGATTGACAAGTTCGACGTCCACACGCCCGGCAAGGCGCTCGTGGTGGAGCAGATCATCCGGCCCACGGGACTGCTCGATCCGAGGATCACCATCCGTCCGCTCAAGGCGCAGATTGACGAGACGATGGAGCTTTGCCGCTCGCGCACGGAACTCGGCGAGCGCGTGCTCATCACCACGCTCACGAAGCGCACCGCGGAGGATCTCAGCGATTACCTCAAGGACGTGGGCCTGCGCGTGCGCTACCTGCACAGCGACATTGACACGATCGAGCGCGTGGAAATTTTGCGCGCTCTGCGCAACGCGGAGTTCGACATCCTCGTCGGCATCAATCTTCTCCGCGAAGGTCTCGACCTTCCCGAGGTCTCGCTCGTCGTCATCCTCGACGCCGACAAGGAAGGCTACCTGCGCTCGCAGACTTCGCTCATCCAGACCGCCGGACGCGCCGCGCGCCATGTGAACGGGCAGGTCTATCTCTTCGCCGATAAGGTGACGAAGAGCATGCAGGCGCTGCTCGACATCACCGAATACCGCCGCGCGCGGCAGATGGAATACAACGAGAAACACGGCATCACGCCCACGAGCGTGATGCGCGCCGTGCAGGAGAGCCTGCACACGATTTTAAAGGGGCGCGAAATCGAATCCTCCGTCGTGAACGAGGCCGGCGGCAACTTCTCGCTCAGTGAAACGCTGCGCGAACTGGAGGAGGAAATGCTCCACGCCTCGGCAAACCTCGAATACGAAAAGGCCGCGCTGCTGCGCGATCAGATCGGCGAACTCAAGGCGGGCACGGGCCTTTCCAAAATCGAGCCGAAGAAGCGCCCGGTCACCTACGGCAAGCCGAAGCGCAGCGCGGGTCCGAAGGCTCGGGCAGGAAAGTAGTCCCGGGGCTTCAGCCCGCAAAGCCGTGCAGATTCGAAACGCGCGTCCTGTTTCTCATGGTCTTGCGGGCTGAAGCCCCGAGACTACTTTGCGTGCGGCTTTCGGCGCCGTCCGCATTCGCCCTTGCCCGAAACCATTTTCCACGGATGATGCGCGGCTTTTCCAATGCAATACCGCACATACCTCCTGCTCGGCGCGCCGGGTAGCGGCAAAGGAACCCAAGGTAAAATTCTCGGCAACATCCCGCGCTTTTTCCATCTCTCGATGGGCGATGTGTTCCGCGCGCTCGATACGCGCACGGCCATCGGGCAGAAATTCGTGGACTACTCGAGCCGCGGCCAGCTTGTGCCG
>BJFP01000118.1 GCA_014189875.1 Verrucomicrobiota bacterium
GAGCTGACGCGCTTGGTGAGCGCGTGCTCCACCTTCGTCGCGTAGTCGCCCACACTCGGATCGATCTCGCGGATTTTTTGGAAGAGCGCGTGGTTGTAGGCTGCGGATGCCTTCGCGGCTGCGGCCTCGTCCACCTCGCTGTCGGCCTTGCTCTTCAGTTCGGCAATTTTAGCGTCCTCGAGCGCCTTGGATTTTGCGGTCTTGAATTTCGCGCCGTCATCGAGCCCGGCGGGATCGGTGGAAGTGGGCGTGCCTTTTTTTACCGCGCCTTTTCCGATCTTCGGTTTCACACCCGCTGTCGTCGGCGTCGTTCTTGCGGTGGCCTCCTGGGGCATCACCGCCGGGCCGGGCTTCGGCTTCCGCTTATTTTTTGCCGTGGACGAAGGAGCCGGCGTCGCCGTCGGCACGGGAGTGGGAGTCGGACGCGGGCCGAAGATCCGCTTCAGAAATGTACGCGAGTCGGCGGCCTTTTCCGTCTTCGGCTTCTCGGCCTTCTCCGTCTTTTCCGCCGCAGGAGCGATGATCCGCGGCGGCACGGACTGGCCCGAGGGTGCGTTGTTGAGCTGGGCGTGAAGTGGCAGGGCGACGGACGTGAGGAGCAGTGTGGCGAAAAGCGTGCGCATGGGTTTGGTTGGCAATGAACCGGAAATAGTGTTCCAAGTGTGGCGCTTGTCGAGTCTGTCTTCCATCTCCGCCACGGATGAGGCCCCTGCGATGCTCCGAAGCTGGGTCGAGGTGGACCTTGCCGCCATCCGCCAAAACGCCGCCACGCTCTCCGCCATCGCCGGCCCCTCGGTGAAAATCATGGCGGTCGTGAAGGCGAACGCTTACGGCCACGGCGCGACCGCCGTCGTGGATGCGCTCGCGGGAAAAGTCGCGATGTTCGGCGTCGCGAATCTCGCGGAAGCGGAGGAAATTTTCCCACACACGCGCGGCGCACCGGTCTGCCTGCTCAGCGGAACGCTGCCCGCCGAGCACGCCGCGATCGTGCAGCGGGGATTCATCCCAGTCGTGTCTAGCTTCGAGGAAGCCGCGCAGTACTCAGCGCACGCCGCTCACTCATCCGGCGCGCGCGTGAAGGTGCATCTCTCACTGGACACGGGTATGGGCCGGCTCGGTGTGTGGCAGGACGACGCCATTGCGGTCGCCCGGAAAATCATGACGCTTCCGGGCATCGAGATCACCGGCATCGGCTCGCACCTTCCCGTTGCGGACGAAGACCCGGCTTTTACAAGCGCACAGCTCACGCGCTTCCATGTGCTCGTCGTACAGCTCCGCGGGATCGGCCTCCGCGACGCGCTCGTTCACATCGAAAACAGCGCGGCGCTTCTCGCATTCCCGAAAATCGCGGGCACGCTCGCGCGCCCCGGCCTCGCGCTCTACGGCGAATCGCCGCTGCCGGAATTCCAATCGCGGCTCGCGCCCGCGCTCACATGGAAGACACGCGTGGTGCTCGTGCGCGACTTTGGAAAAGGCCGCGGCGTGAGCTACGGGCGCAACTTCATCACGCCCGCGCCCATGCGCATCGCGACTCTCGCCGTGGGCTACGCGGACGGTTACCCACGGCAGCTCTCCGGAAAAGATGCCGCGGTGCTCATCGGCGGAAAGCGCTGCGCGATCCTCGGCCGCGTGACGATGGATCAGATCATGGCCGACGTGACCGGCGTGACCGCCGCGCCGGGCGACGAAGCCGTGCTCATCGGCACGCAGGGCAGCGAGACGATCCCCGTCCGCGAACTCGCCACGCTCGCAGGCACAATCGTGTGGGACATTTTCACCGGCATCGGCCAGCGCGTCGCGCGGCTGCACCGCGACGGCGATGCCGGACGCGAGCCGAGTTGAGGGAAACCACGAATGGACACGAAGAGACACGAATGGATTGCAGGGGAAGCAATAGCGGCAAACCGCCGCAGCTCCGAACAATTCGTGTTCATTCGTGGTTTCCCCCGATCCATCTCCGCGACGCTTCTGCTTCCAATAAAGCGAATCCCGCGTAGGTATTCCTGAGCCGATGTATCAGATCATCTTCAACGAAATCAGCGCCGCGGAAATGGCCGCACTGCCCAAGGAGCTTCAGCTCGATCTGCTCGCGGAGTTCGGTGCTCTGCCGGAAAATCTCGACGAACTCGATCCGGAGAAATTCGGGAAGCTCGAACGCAACGGCAAGACGCTGCACCGCTACCGCGCCCGCGACCACCGCATCTATTTCGAGGGGCGGCCCGAAGGCGTCACCGTCCATCGCGTACTGCACAAGAACACGCTCCAGGATTTCTTTTTCCGATCGAAGCTCTCCTCCGCGGAGGACGAGCAGCTCAGCAAAAAGGACGGCTTCTGGAAGCTCATCGAGGCCGGGGCGAAATCCGCCCGGCAGCCGTGAACACCAAGCTCTGGGTCTGCGTGATCGTGGGCGTGCTCGTCGCGCATCTCTGCGTGCTCGTGATCGTGGACAACATCCGCAAGCCGCAAAAACCGGCGCCGCAACTGGTGGAGCCGAACTTCAGTGTGAGCACAACGACCGTCAGCGCGCCCGACGGAAAAGTGCTGAAGATGGAGCATGAGTTCACGGTCGAGACGCAGTTCGCGAAACCCGAAGTGCTCGCCAAACTCCCGCCGCCGCCAGCGCCGTATGGTGCGCCGCCGGAAACCATTCCCGCTCCTGCTCCGGCGAACTGATCGATCGGAATTTCCGCGAACGAGACGAAAGAACACGAAAACCAACATGCCGATTTTTTTTTCCGACGAGTCTGAGCGGCAGCGGCTTTTCCCAGTCTGCAAATCGAAGATTTTTCTCGGGCACGCCGCCGTCACCGCGCTGCCCGCGTGTGTCGCGGATGCGATGTGCGCGCATGTGCGCCAGTCGTGCGAGATGCCGCAGGAATTTGGCGACGTGCTGCGCGACATCAAGAACGCGCGGCGGCTCTGCGCGGAATTCATCGGCGCGGACGCGGATGAAATCGCGCTGCTCGGCCCGACTTCGCTCGGCCTGAGCCTCTTCGCAAACGGCCTGCCGTGGGAGCCGGGCGACGAGGTGATCTGCTACGCCGGCGACTACCCGGCAAATGTCTATCCGTGGATCGATCTGCGCCGCCGCGGCGTCGTGGTGAAACTGCTCCAGCCCGCGCGCCCCGGCGAGATCACACCCGATCTCGTCGCCGCCGCGCTCACGCCGAAGACGAAGCTCGTCGCGCTCGCAAGCTGCCATTTTTTCTCCGGCTACCGCATTGATGTGGATGCCATCGGCAGGCTGCTGCACGGGCGCGGCGTGCTTTTTTCCCTCGATGCGATCCAGACGCTCGGCGCATTTCCGCTCAGCGTGAGGCATGTGGATTTCCTGAGCGCCGATGCGCACAAGTGGATGCTCGGCCCTGTCGCGATCGGCATCGTGTACGTGAAACGGAAGCATTTCGACCTCTGCCGCCCGACGCTGCTCGGCGCGTGGAATGTGATTTCGCCAAATTTCCAAGCGCAGGACGAGGTGCGTTTCGTGCCGACCGCGCAGCGCTACGAACCGGGCGTGCTGAACATCGCGGGCATCTACGGGATGCAGGCGGCCATCGCCATGTTCCTGCGCCACGGCACTGCAAGAATCGCCGCGCGCCTCCTAGAACTCACCGCGCATCTCACCGCCGGGTTGCGCGAACGCGGCTACAAAATCCACAGCCCGAGCGAGGGTGCGGCGGCGAGCGGCATCACGACTTTCCGCCGCGAAGGGCGCAACATGGCGGAGCTTCACGCGAAGCTGGAAAAGGCGGGTGTCGTCAGCTCGCTCCGCCACGATCGCGAGGGCCGCGACTACCTCCGCTTCAGCCCGCATTTTTACAACACCGAGGCGGAACTCGACACCGCGCTCGCGCTGCTGTGATTCCGCAGCCGCGCTTGTCAAAACGCGGGCACACATTCATTTCGCACCCCGAGATCAGCCTGGGCGTTCACCGGCGCGGCTACTTGATCAGCCCGAAGTGCGAGCCGCGGCTGTTCACGAACGGCCAGTAAACGAAAAAGCCCGGGCCCATGAGATTTTCCTGCGGCACCGTGCCCCACGCACGGCTGTCGGAGCTGTTGTAGCTGTTGTCACCGAGCGCGAAATATTTTCGCTCCGGCAAGCGGAATTTCATGTCAGACGAGCGCAGGCTGTATTCGTCGAAACTCTGGCCGATCGAATTCGAGTATCCTTGGTAGTCGTCCACCGGATTTTGCTTGCTGCCCCCCATCACGCGCACGAAGCCCGGCTCCTCCGCACGATGGTCGTTGTGAAAAAGCTCCGGCGCATCAATGCGCAGCTCATCGCCGGGAACACCCGCAAGGCGCTTGATGTAAAACTGCGACGGCTTGTGCGGAGGCGGCCCGAGGTCGCCCATCGCCGGGATGTTTCCCGTCGTGAACACGAACACCTCGCCGCGCGACGGCTTTCGGAAGTGGTAACTGAATTTGTCCACGAAGACGTGATCGCCCGTGTCGGTGTAGCCGCGCGCGATCGGCTCGCCCTTGTGAAATGACTTGCCGATTAGCGTCGGGCGGAAACCCTCCCCGTGCTTCGCGCCGAACGCAGTTTCCACCGGGTCTCTTGCCTCGTTAATCCAATACGTGTTCCCCGCGCTCGTATCCACGCGCGTGTAGGTGAAGAACCGCCGCAGGCCGCCGCGCTTTTCCTCGGCCACATTGGTCACCGTCTCGTCCGCCTCGGCGACGACATTGTGCCACGAGCGTCCGTATGCGGCGGTCTGGTATGCGCGGATCAAAAGATTCGGCGGCTCCTCGGTCGTCGCCTTGCCGGTGATGCCGTTCAGCGTTGGAAACATCGAGGACGTGGGAATCGTGAACGGCTGGAGGAAATACGTGCGGATGCCGAGCGCGACGATGATCGCCACGAGGATCACCTCCACATTTTCCGCGATGCCCGCATTTGGCCCGAGCGGGCAGTGCTGGCCGCAGAGCTTGTCGAGCGACTGCTCGCACACTTTCACAGCGGTCTCGTCGCGGCTCTTCACGGCATCGGTGAGCCGCGCGATCTCGCCCTCAAATGTGGAGATCACTTCCGGCGTCCAGCGGTCGCGATTATAGGCAAGGCGCTTCTCCGCCTCCTTGATGTAGAGGCGACCCTGCTTGATGAACTTTGGCGTGAGGAAAAACATGCGGCGCGCTTCGATAGGCAGCGCAGTCCGCGATGGCAAGCGCGGCGCTGTCTTCGCCTTGCCATGAAACGCGGCAAGACTGCACTGTTGCGACATGCCCGACCCCGAGTCCCCCGCCCCACGCCTCGCAAGCCTCGATGCGCTGCGCGGCTTCGACATGTTCTTAATCGTCGGCGGCGGCTCGCTGCACGGCGCGATGAAGACCTTCGGCGACTCGTGGACGGCGAGGATCTTCACCAACCAGCTCGATCACGCGAAGTGGGAGGGCTTCCTTTTTTTCGACCTCGTGTTCCCGATGTTCGTCTTCATCGCCGGCGTGTCACTCGCGCTCTCGCTCCCGCGCAGGGCCGCGCTGCACGGACGCGCCGCCGCCGCACGCGGCCTCATCCTGCGCGCGGTCATTCTCTTCGCGATCGGCGTGCTCTTTTCCGGCGGGCTGAACAAGGGCCTGGACGAGGTGCGCTGGCTCGGCGTGCTCCAGCGCATCGCGGTCGCATCGCTCGGCGCGGGGCTGCTCTCGCTGTGGCTCGGCGCTCGCTCGCTCGCGATCGCATGCGGCACGCTGCTGCTCGGCTACTGGGCGCTGCTCGCCTTCGTGCCGATGCCCGGCGGGACTCCGGGCGATCTGCGCGAGGGGCACAACCTCGTGAACTGGTTCGACTCACAGTTCCTGCCGGGGAGAAAATACGACCGCGATCACGACCCGGAAGGCATCCTCAGCACGATTCCCGCGATCGCAAACTGCATCCTCGGCGTACTCGCCGGGATCTTCCTGCGCACCACGCGCGCGGAGGGCTCGCGCAAGTCGCTCCTGCTCGTCGCCGGCGGCGCGGCGCTGCTCGCACTCGGCCTGCTTTGGTCGGTGCCGTTCCCGATGATCAAGAAACTGTGGACGTCCTCATTCGTCCTCTTCGCGTGCGGGTGCAGCGCGATCCTCCTCGGCGCGTTCCACCAGATCATCGAGGTGCGGAAAATGCGCGCATGGGCCGAGCCTTTCATCTGGATCGGTCTGAACCCGATCACGATCTACCTCGCGGCGCACGTCGCGAACTTCAACCAGCTCGCCCACCGCTTCGTCGGCCCGACGCCCGGCCTGCTGCACGCCGCCGTCGCCACGGGCTTCGGCATCCTGCTCGCATGGTGGCTGCACCGGCGGAAAATTTACCTGCGGGTGTGACGACACAGCGCAGGAGTATGGCCTCGCGGATGAACCCGCCTATCGAAGCCTTGCCACAGACTGCCAAGGCTGGCCGTAAGTGACCAGCCCCCCTCACTCCCCGACGCCCGTCCGCGTTCTGAGCGTTTCCGGTGCGGCGCGGGGAAAAGCAAATTCCTGCTCCAAGCCCGCCCGGCATCATCGGCCTGGACGGCACAGCCGGATGCCAGCGCCAGCAGACAGAAGATAGTCCTCCGGGATTTCGTGCTCAGCAACGCCCGTCACACATCGCAGATGCCCACGGCCTGCCGCAGCGACGCGATCGCATCGGGGCGCGCGGGGATGAATTCCTGCGCGACGTGCCCTTTGAATCCCGTCTCCGCGATGGCGCGCATGATCGGCCCGTAGTTGAGTTCCTGCGTCTCATCTATCTCGTGGCGTCCCGGCACTCCGCCGGTGTGGTAATGCGCGAAGTTTTCGTGCTGCTTGCGGATCGTCGCGATCACATCACCCTCCATGATCTGCATGTGATAGATGTCGTAGAGCAGCTTGAAATTCGCGGACCCTATCTGCTTCACCAGCTCCACGCCCCACGCGCTCTTGTCGCACTGGTAGTCGGGGTGATTCACGCGGCTGTTCAGAAGCTCCATGCAAATCACCACGCCGCGCTTCTCCGCGAGCTGCATGATTTTCTTCAGCCCCTCAGCGCAATTTTTCAGCCCCGCCTCATCGTCGAGCCCCGCGCGATTGCCAGAAAAGCAGATGAGGTTTTTGAAGCCCGCATCCGCGACCGCGTTGATCTGCGGCTCGTAGGCTTGCACGAGAAGGTCGTGATGCTCCTTGCGATTCCATGCGCGCTCGATGCCGCCGAGCGCCTTTCCATCGGAGCCCTTCACCGTGGGATTGCTCACCATCGCGCAGCCGAGTCCGTGCTCTTTCAATGTCGGAAAATTCGCGGGCTGAAGCAGCTCGATCGAGGTCAGCCCCATTTCCTTCCCCGCGATGCAGAGGTCCTTGAGTTCGATCTTCGGGTAGCACCATTTGCAGACGGAATGATGAATGCGGCCCTTGCCGCCAATCGCCGAATCGGCTGCGGCGAGGCGTGTGTGGAGCGAAGCAGCGGCGAGAGTCACCGCAGAGGTGGAGAGGAACGAGCGGCGTGAGAACGTGTTCATGCCCGCATGAATAAACACCCCGAACCGTTTCGCCAAGCCGGACATTTTTTGCATTCGCGAGCGCAACGGATGCCGGATTTTAAAGCAGAGGCGCGGTGTAACGCGGACAATCCTGTCCGCGTGCCTGCTGCGCAGGCAGGACTGCCCGCGTTACTTCGTTCCGCACTTAGAGGAAGGGAGTGAAACGGATTCCCGTTCTCCCAATTCCCCGCCTGCCGCAGCGCGCTTTCGCAATTGCCCGCACGCGGCATCAATGTCCGGACCGCGCGCCCGGCGCAGATGCGCGACCGCGCCATGAGCGCGCAACTCCGCGAGAAAGGCGTCCGTCTTTTCCATGCTGCTCGGCGCATAAGTCCGGCCTCGCAGGCTCAGGCCGGTGGGATTGTAGCGCAGCAAATTCACGTGCATGTCGCGCCCATGCAGCAGCCGGGAAAGATCGCGCGCTTGCGCCAGCGAGTCGTTCACGCCCGCGAGGAGGCAATACTGGATGGTCGTGATGCGCCCGCTGCTCGCCTGATAGCGATCCGCGGCGGCCATTACGTCCTGCACGTCGAACCGCTTTCCCATCGGCAACAGGTCGGCCCGCGTCTCATCATCCGGCGCGTGCAGCGAGATCGCGAGCTGGACACCGAGATCCGCCTCCCGGAGTTCCTCGATGCCCGGCACGATCCCCACGGTGGAAATGGTCACCTGCCTCCAGCCGAGCGCACCCAGCGCGGGATCGGCGATGCGCTTCACCGCCGCGAGCACATTCCGCAGATTCAGCATCGGCTCCCCCATTCCCATGAAGACCACCGTGCGCAGCGTGCGCCCGGCCGTCCGCGCCTCGCGCCGCAGCCGGATGAACTGCTCCACGATCTCCCCCGCCGTGAGGTTCCGCTCGAAGCCCGTCTGAGTCGTCGCGCAAAAGTCGCACCCCATCGCACAGCCCACCTGGCTGGAGACGCACCCCGCCGCCCGTGCCGGGTGATAGTCCGGCATGAGCACCGACTCCACCGTGCGCCCGTCGCCGAGCCGCAGCAGCAGCTTGCCCGTGCCATCGCCTGCCACCTGCCGCATCGCGAGGCTCGCCGCTTCCTTGGAAAAAGTGGCGCTCAGGAGTTCCTTCAATCCTGCCGGCATCCGCGCGTCGGGATGCGACCTTTCACCATTCGCCTCATAGAGTTCCCGCAGCACCCGCGGCGCATGGGCGGCATTGTAGCCGTGACTCACCATCCACGCCGCCAATTCCTCGGCAGTGAGGTCCGGCAGGGAGCGTTTTGCGATGAGTGAAGCTGGCATGGTGTCCGCGCGAACCATACTGCCCCCGTCCGAAATGACGACAGCGGAAGTCCGCGCGACAAAGCCTTTTTTCCGAACTGCCGGGAGCACGTGGACGAGAACGGCAAGCCCGTCTCCGTCGAGACCGTGAAGTCCGGCGTCCCCGTCACCGTCTATTTCACCCGCAAAGGCGACCGCATGAACGCCACCCGCGTCATCGTCCGCAAGGCCTCGCCCCCCGCCGGCGTCATCATCCAGAAAAAGACCACCACCGTCACCGAGGAAAGCAAGTGACCGCCCGCAACCAAACCCCGCACACACCAACCATGAAAATACTCGCCGCATCCCTCATCGCAGTCACTGCGATCCTCACGTTCTCCTCCTGCAAGACCGTCATCGTGGAGCCCACCAAGCCCACGATCCACACCACGACCACCGAGGAGACAACCACACGCCATCCTCGCGGCGGCGTGACCACGGAGACGGAAGTCCGCCGCTACTGAGCCACCCGCGGAGCGCAGGGGGCAGCCCCTGCGCTCACTGCGCGGAGACCGGCCACCCGCCCGCCCCATCGGCGCACAAGGAACGGTCATCCTCCGCCAATCCCCGGCGCGCACCTGCCCCGTGCGGTGCGACCTTTCTCCCATGATACTCGACACCGAACTCTCCCGCCTAGTCTGGCAGCTCGTCTCCGACGCCCGCCACGGCCTTCTCACCACCGTGGACAAGGACGGCTGGCCCCACGCCACATGGATGAACTTCGAGACCAAGGGCACGCTCGACGAAATCTTCACCATCACCGGCCCCGCCACGCAGAAAGTCGCGAACCTCCGCGCCAATCCCCGCACCGAATGGATGTTCTCCCATCCCAACTTCACCGTCGAGAACATCGCCTACATCTCCGGCGAAACCCGCATCATCGAGGGCGACGCCGTCGAGCCGTATTGGGACGCCATCCCCGGAAAATCCCGCGCCTACTACCGCCAATCCGACAAGACCGGCGACTTCCACCAATTCGTCGTCCTCGTCACAAAAGTCACCAAAGTCGTCCTCTCCCGCCCCATCGCCTACCGCAAGTTCCCCGTCCTCGACCCCGGCGGAGCGAAGCACTGACGTCTCACGCGCTCACTCACGCGCTCACTCACGCCGCGCAGCCTTCGTCTGCCGCGCGGGCGCGGCAGATCGCCCACGCCTCCGATAGCCGTTCGCGCAGGGGCACCTCCGCCGCTCCGATGAGCGCCTCCACCTTGGACGGCTTCACCAGCTTGTGCCGGATCAGCGCCGTCACAAATGCGATGTCCTTCTCCCGCCGCGCCGCGAGCTTGCTGTATGCGAGGTCATGCGGATCGAGACACCAGCCGATTGCGCCATTCGTGTTCTCGTTCTCGACCTTCACCAGCCGCAATTCCCAGCCGCGGGTAGCGTCGCCTGTTTCCGGGCCGACACCATCCGCGTGATAGCCGTAAGTCAGGTCAAACTGCGAATACCGCCCGAGACTCCCCTCGATCTCCGGCGACAGTTCCGGACGATGCTTCGGATAAATGTCCGCCTCCATGGACTGCCGCAGCACGCGCGGCGCATCCGGATGCCGCCCGAGGATCGCCTGGCTGCCGATGACGATGAACTCCGTCTCGCCCGTCGTGCCTTTAGACGCCCGCAGGATGTGTTCGAGGTCGGCGCGCTTCATACTTTGCGAGAATCCGCAGCCGCTCATCCTGCGGCATCAGCACGGCAAACGGACTGCTCTGGCGCATCCGCTGCCCTTCGTCGCTTTCATCCGCCAGCGCCTCCAGCACGCGCGGAAGCCCCTGCCGGAGGATCTCCATCCACTCCGCCAGCGCATCCTTGTTCTGGTCGGAATAATCCGCGTCATCGAGAAACCGCTGAATCCACGCCACGGCGAGATCGAGCTTCGCCGGATCGGCGCGCAACTCGCGTGCGATGACGCGATCCATCTCCAGCGCACATTCATCCATGACTTCGTGCCAGTTCATGCTTGAGCTTATACCACGCATCCACGCCCGCTGCAATCCTCTCGCCATTGTCGCCTCCCGCTGCGTCTTGGGGAAAATCTCAGCCGCCACTCCGCTCCTACCCCTCGCCTGCGAGCCGGAGGACTTCAGCCTCGAATCGCGGATGCAACCAGAACCCGGCTTCCACCCGTAATCGTTCCAACAGCGGACGCACTGCCGGAATCAATCCCCGCGACCTTGCCCGAATCAGAATCCCCGCGACGCCGACAGACGTCACCTTCAACACCGTCGCTGCGCGACGTCCGGCAGCCTCATCCATCAGCACCGCATCCGCGTGCCATTCCAGCGCGAGCGACAGCGCCTCGGTCTCGCCGGAGTCGAGATCGGGACACGCCCGGACTTCCGCCGACACCTGCACCGCGGATGATATTCGCACCTAGGCCGGAAGCACGAGGCCTTGGAAACGCGCATGGTTTCCAGCGAGCCGCGAAAATTCCGCCGCCACGGCAGGCGGAACCCACACCTCTCCGAAAAGCTCCGGCAGCAGCCCTTCCGCAGACACGCGGCAGAGATTCAGCAGCACCGAAGTATCCGAGACGACCAGCACGTTCAGCTCTGGCGCGGCCCGGCGTCACCCTTGGCGAACATCCGATCCATCGCCTCCAGTTCCCCGTGCAGATCCTCCACCGTGTAGGTGCTGATGCGCCGCTCACCCAGCGCCTTCTGGAAGCTGAAAAAATCCACCCCTGCCAGTTCCGCACCGCTCACCTTCGTCACCTTGCCCTGCGCATACAGCGCGCACGCCAGCTCCAGCCGCAACTGCGCATCCCCCATTTGCCGGGTGATCGGGACATCGGGCAGCGTCAGATTCATGCCGCGCAGGCTAGCACTCCCGAAGCCACGGGACAACGGGAGAAAATGAACGCCATTGCCGCGCTCCGCTTCGTCTCGGGGAACGTGAAAGCAATCTGTGCGACACGGGCTTTCCGCCACGACGATTCCGGCATAGCCTCCCGGCATGCTCGATTGGTCCACATGCAAATCCGTCGAACGCGTGCCGGGGCGCGTCAGCGGCGCGTGGGTGTTCAAAGGCACACGCCTTCCGGTGCGCTCGTTGTTTGAAAACATCGAGGCCGGAGCCAC
>BJFP01000119.1 GCA_014189875.1 Verrucomicrobiota bacterium
AGATTTTGAAGCGTCCCATGAAGGCGCGCTTGCGGCCGGTCGCATTGCAGCGGCGGCTGAGGCGCACGGGGCTCGCGTTGCGCGGGAGCATCGAGAGGCCGATGTAGTCGCCCTTCTTTTTGAGTTCAGCACGTTGCGCGGCGTATTTCGCCACACATTTGGATTTGCGTTTTTCGCGTTCGAGCCAGCAGGTTTTTGCCATAGGTAAATTTTTGGGAGCGCGGAACGTAAGGGGCACGGTTTGGAAAGCAAGCGCATTTTTCCGCGCATTCCTCGCGCCGCGCAGTCACGGCCCGCGCTGATGTTCCGCGAAAAGCGCCGCAGCATCATTTTGAGCGAGCAGGGATTTCACTCGAACGGCACGGAGCAGGGCGACCGCGAGCAGGCCGCGGGCTTCTGCTACGCGTGGGAAAAGATTTCGCGGCTCGCGGGGATTGATGCGTTCATTTTGCACCGCCACGCGTATCACCAATACGAGGGCGGGCTGAATCTCGGCTTGTGGCGTCGCAAGGCCGACAGCGTCGTGACGCCGGACACGGAGCGGCCGATTTACGATTACTTCAAGGCGGCGGGCACGCCGACGCAGGCGGAGGCGTTTCGGTTCGCGCTGCCGATTATCAGCGTGGAGAAGCGGGGCGATGTGATGGGGCGGGAGTGAGTGAAGCGCTCCATGCGGGCGGCGCTCCGATCGCCACAGCCACTCGCCACTCGCCTCCTACGTGCAGGGCGGGAAGCCGTCGCGGATTGCGGCCCACGGCTCCTCGGTGGAGACGTCCACGATGTCGCCGCGGCAGAGCCATTCCTCGATGGTCCACGGGGAGGTGACATCCGTTTTTTCAGCAGCGGTGACGAACCGGCGGGCGGACATGGGGGAAATGTTGGATTTTGAATTCAAAATCACAAATCATCACCGGGGCGCAGCGCCTTTGCTCGCTTGGGCGCGAGGTCGGGTTTCTTTGGCTTCGTGCCGGGCGCGCGGAGTTCGATTTCTCCGGTGTCGAAGGACATCAGGTTTTCGGGATGCGCGATTTTGAATTCCTCGACGGCGATTCCGTCGCCTTGGAAAAGTGTGAGCGCCGCGCCCTCCTGCACGAACGTCGCCCATTTGAGGTTGTGCGCGGATGTGAGGCGCGCGAGCGGGAGATCGTCGGCGGTGTGCAGCACCACGCCATCCGCGTCCACGGTGACCTTGAACGAGGCCTCCCGCTTTTCTCCGCCGAGCAGCGGGTTTTCGCGCAGCGCGACTTTCACCACAGCCTGGGCCTGCGGTGCCTTCGCGCGTCCGAGATGCGGCGCGATGGCTTCAAAGGTGTCGCACTTGATGATGCGCTTGAGATACGTGACGCGCCACGCGGACTTCGCCGGGGACTGCGGGCTGGTCTCGGACTGCTGGTCTGATGTGCCGAGCGCAAGAGCACGCAGGCGTTGCTCGGTGGCGCTTTCTTCGAGGAGAAAAATCATCTCGCTCCACTGCGATGCGACGATCTGCACGGGCTGCGGATCGCCCTTCTGATACGACAACCTGCGGAGAAATTCGCCTTCCTCCGAATATGCGCGGACCTCGCGTCCATCGGGCGTCTCAACGATCGCCCACACGCGTCCGCGACTGCCCGTGACGCACGCGAGCGGCTTTTCGCCGTCGGCGAAAAGCACGGGCGCGCTTTCACCTTCGCGGGTGACGGTGAGTTTTCCATCCGCGATGGCTGCTGTGACTTTGTTCTCCGGCGGCGGCGCGCCTTCCCGCGCGAGCTTCCAGCCGAGCGTGGCTTCCTTGCCGTCGGCGGTGCGCAGCGTAACCTGCACGTCGTCGCGGCCCACGCCTTTCACGGCGAGCACGCGGGTGTAGCGCGGCGACTCGTCCTTGATCCAGTCGTTGCCGTGATACGCGACTCCCTCGACGGCGAGGTTGCCGGCCATCCAGCCGCGCGCGCCGTATTTTCCGAGCGCGGCGGGCTGCCCCGTGGCGTCGAGGCCGTCCCATTTTGTGACGAGGCCGTTCTCGCCTTTTTTGAAATCATCCACCGGCGATTCACGATGCAGGACGCGGATCATTTTTCCCGCACCGTTGAAAATGCCGAGGCTGATCGTGCCCTCCATCGGCGGCGGGAGAAAGGTGATCGTCGCGCTCTGCTGCGCGACCGCAGTGCATGTGAAGGCGGCGACTGCAAGCGTGGCGAGGAATGGAAATCGGCGATCAGGCATAGGTGCGCCAGTTCAGGCGCGGGAAGATGTTGTCGCGTTGTTCGCAATTTTCCAAGAACTCAGTCTCGACGGATCCGGCTCGAAGCTGCGCGTGCAGGCGGGTGAAGCGGTCGAGGTGCCCGCGCGTGCGGCCCGTGGCGTAATCACGCGCGGTGCCGGAGCGGATGAGGAATGCCCAGTCGCTCGACTGCGCGAGGAGAAGCTCGCGCGCAAGCTGGCGCAGGCAGCGCTCCGCGGATTCCGCGACCACCGCTGCGCCGGAAAAATGGCGCGCGATGGAAATCATCTTTTCCTCCGCTACGTGCAGCGCGGGATAGATCCATGCATTCGACGGATCGAGCCACACGGCGCTGAAACCCGCGTCACCCCACGAGGACTGCGCGGGCTCGACGATCTGGTGCGTCTCATTTTCCGCGAGGTAATCGCCGGGCGTGACGAGCCGGATCTCCGCCGCCGATTTCGCCGCACCGCGCAAGACTGCGGCGAGCCACTCGGGGCCCTCGAACCACCAGTGGCCGAAAAGCTCCGCATCGAACGGACTCACGATGACTGGCGGCACGGGCATGAGCGGACGCACTTCGCGAAGCTGGCGGATGCGCGCATCGAGAAAATGGCGCGCGTGCTCTGCGACCCGGCCAAGTGCCATCGCGCGATCATACGGCTGCTTGGGTTCGCCGCCGGTGATGCGGTGCATTTTCAATCCGGTGAAACGGCGCAGGCCGTCGGGGAAAAATTTACGGTAGTCGTCCTCCGGCATCTCCCATCCCGCGTCGCGGTAAAAATCGCGGTACCACGGATCGCCCGGATAGCCCTCGCCCGCGCTCCATACCTGCCGCGCAGATTCGCGTTCGCGTCCGAATGCGGCGACGCCCGCAGGCGTGAAGACGGGCGCAAAAATCGCGCGCTGCGGACGAGGCGTGCCGAGCATGAGGCCGTGCGAATCGAGCACGCACCAGCGGATGCTGTTCTCCGTGAGGATGCGATCCACTCCGGGCCGCCACGCGCATTCCGGGAGCCACATCCCGCGCGGCTCGCAGCCGAACATCGCGCGGTGCGCCTCGACGCCGATCGCGATTTGCGCGCGGACTGATTCCTCGCGCGCCATGAGCGGGAGGTAGCCGTGAGTCGCGGCGCACGCGATGATTTCCAGATGGCCGCGATCCTGCAACGTGCGGAATGCGGAGACGATGTCGCGCTTCCAGCGATGCTCCCACGATTCGCGCACGCCTTGCAGGCGCAGGAGGTAAAATCGCGCGGCGCGCTGCTCATCCGCGCGGGCCTCGTTGCGCCGCACTTCGTTTTCCGCGATGGCGATGAGGCGGTCGAGGTGGCGACCGTAGCGCGCGCGCAAAAGTTCGTCGCCGAGCATGTGACCGAGTGTCGGCGTGACGGATATCGCGATGCGGAATGCCACGCCCTCATCGGCAAGGCCGTGCAGCGCATCGAGCAGCGGGAGGTATGTCTCCGTGATTGCCTCGAAGAGCCAGTCCTCCTCGAGAAACTCCGCGTGTTCCGGGTGGCGCACAAAGGGCAGGTGCGCGTGCAGGATCAGCGATAGGCACCCGGGTGGCATGGCGCGAAGCTACGCGGCGCGCGACGTGTGCGACAAGTGCGGCGCACGGGAGGAAAAGTGCTCAGTGCTCAGTGCTCAGACTCGAAATCCGCGACCACCGAGAACTGAGCACTGAGCACTGAGAACTTTCCATGCAAGCCGCACTGTCACACACACTCGTCACACTTTTTTGGTTTGTGAGCAGGCCGCTTGCAGTGACACTGCGCGCCGAGCGACTGAAAATTTTTTCCGAATGAACCTGCCCAACAAACTCACCGCCTCACGTTTCGTGATGACGGCTGCATTCGTTGCGGCGATGGCGACGGGGCTCGAGTGGGATGAGATTCACGCGCCGGGCCGCGAGAAGGGCTGGAGCTTTTCCTACACCGCGGGCCTGCTGCTTTTCCTCGCGGCGAGCGTGACGGATTACTTCGACGGGCATTTCGCACGGAAGCTCGGCGTGGTGACGAATTTCGGCAAGCTCATGGATCCGCTCGCGGACAAGGTGATGATCGCTGCGGTGTTCATCTGCCTCATCCCGCTGAAGGCGATCCCCGCCTGGGTGGTGATCGTGATCATCAGCCGCGAATTTCTGATCACCGGGCTGCGCCTGCTGGCCGCTGGCCGCGGAGTGATCCTGCAAAGCGAGCGGCTCGGGAAGCACAAGGCGCTCTGGCAGATCGTGACCGCGGGATATTTCATGCTGCTGCTCGCGGTGATGGAATGGGAACGCGCAGGCTGGGTCTCGCTGCACGTGAAGCAATGGTGGTGGCCCGCATGGCGCTACGGCGGCTGGACGCTCGCCACGATCGCGCTGGTGCTTACGCTCTTCTCGGGCTTCGGCTACCTGCGCAAGCACCACGATCTCCTCGCGGAGTGATCGTGCGAATGCGGACGGCTGGAGCCGGCGCTGATCAGCAGTGTGCGGGTGCTATTTCAGAATCTCCGCGAAGAGCTTTTTCATCGCGGCCCAAGAGTCCTCGTCCGCCTTTTTCTGATACGCAGGGCCGGGCTTGGTGAAGCCGTGCTGCGCGCCTTCGTGCGTGATGAATTCCATCTGCACCTTCGCCTTTTCCATCTCGGCCTTGAATGCGGGGACCTCGGCGTTCACGTGCATGTCCGCGCCGCCGTGGCAGACGAGGATGCGCGCTTTGATCTCGCCGGGCTTCGCGGGCAACGTCGTCGAGAGGCCGCCGTGGAAGCTCACGACGACGCGCACGTCTGCGCCGCTGCGGGCGAGTTCGAGCACGCTCGTGCCGCCGAAGCAGTAGCCGATCGCGGCGAGCTTCGCGGCATCCACGCTGGCGTTCTTTTTCAACTGTTCGAGACCGAGCAGCACGCGGCGGCGCAGGAGCGGGAGATCGTTTTTGTAAGTGCCGGCCTGCACCGCGCATTCCTTCATGTCGGTGGGGCGCACGCCTTTGCCGTAGATGTCCACGGCGAAGGCGACGTAGCCGAGTTCGGCGAGCTGGGTGGCGCGGGATTTCGTGTAGTCCTGCAGGCCGGTCCAGTCGTGGATGACGAGGACGCCGGGGCGCGGGCCTTTCACGGAATCGTCGTAGGCGAGGAAGCCTTCGAGTTCGACGGAGCCGTCCTTGTAGGTGACGGTCTCGGTCTTCACCTTTGCAAATGCGGAGGCGGTGAATGCGACGGCAACGACGGACAGCAGGGTGAAAATGCGGGGGTTCATGCAGGAACGCTGGCCAAGCGTGGAGCGGTTGCAAGCCGGAAGCCGCTCACTCACCGCGCAGCTTCGGTCAACACACGGAACGCGAACTGCGAGCCCTGCCGCAGCAATCCGCGCGCTTGCACACTGCCGCTCCGCCAAATTACAAACCCCGCTCCTTCCGTGGCAAAGATCCCTCCGCGTTCCCTCCGCTCAAAGTGCCATTTGATCGCGCTGTCGCTGCTCGTGTCGGCGGCGGATGCGTTTGCCCGCGCGGGCGGCGGGCACAGCTCCGGCGGCTCGCACAGCTCGGGTTCCCACAGTTCGGGAAGCAGCTATAGGAGCAGTTCAAGCAGTTCGTCGCATGGAAGCAGCGGGGGCGGCGATGCCAACGGGTTCTTGGTGCTCCTTTTTTTCGGGGTCGTGATTTTCATCATCTGGCGGGCCATCCGCAAGGCGCAGACGATGAATCAGAATGCTGTGATCGCGCGCGGCTCTTTCGCCGCGAACGTCAACCTCGTGGACCCCGGGCTGCGGCAGCTCCGGCAAAATGACCGCGCTTTCGACGCCGCCGCATTTGCGATACGCGTGAAGGATGGATTCACGAAGCTCCAGCGCGCGTGGTGTGAGCAGTCGCTCACCTCGGTGCGTCCGTTTATTTCCGACGGAATCCACGAGCGGTTCAGCCTGCAATTCGAGGAGCAGCATGCGCTCGGATACCGGGCGGTGATGGAAAATCTCAGCATCCTCGAATGCACGCCCGCCCAAGTGGAATGCGGCGCGGTGTTCGACGTGATCACGATGCGCATCGGCGCATCGGCGAAGGACTACCGGGTGTCGGCCGAAACAGGCGAGGCGATCCGTGGCTCGGAAGAGCAGGCGCAATTCACGGAACTCTGGTCGTTCATCCGCGCGCGCGGGAGCCAGACGCGCGGCGGTGGAGGGGGAGCGACTGGTTCGGCCGTTCATCCGCGCGCGCGGGAGCCAGACGAAGGCGAATGCCACCGGGCTCATCGAGGGCAACTGTCCGAACTGCGCCGCGCCCATCGCGATGAACCAGGGCGCGAAGTGCGAATACTGCCAGGCGGTGCTGCGCAGCGGGCAATACGACTGGGTGCTCGCCGAGATCACGCAGCAGGAGGAATGGCGCGCGACCGCCATACCGCCGCCGGGCACGAAGCGAATCCTCGAGAGCGATCCCGGCTTCAGCGTGCAGGATCTCGAGGACATGACGTCGGTTATCTTCTGGCGCAAGGCGGCGGCGGATCGCATCGGGAGGATCGATCCGCTGAGAAAGGTCGCGTCGCCCGCTTGGTGCGAGATGTACGCGGCGGAGCTGGCGAAAAATCCGCCCGGTTCGGTGCGCAAGATTTTCTGCGACTGCGCCGTGAGTTCCGTGGACACGCTCGGCGTGATCCTCGGCGACACCGAGCACCGCGCGCTCGTGGAAGTGTGCTGGATGGGACGCCCGTTCGAGGTCACGCCCACGGATGAACTGCGCAGCCTGCGCGGCGAGATGACCGTGCGCCGCTCGCTGTTTGTGCTCGCGCGGAATGCCGGCGTCCGCAGCACGCCGGGCGATTCCATTTCCTCCGCGCACTGCCCAAACTGCGGCGGCGCGACGATGGCCGACACGTCGGGCGCATGCGAATTCTGCCACACCGTGCTGAACGACGGCACACTGCGCTGGGTGTTGCGCGACATTTTCCCGAGCGGATCCAATGAGGCGCGTGATCTCCGCGCCAGGGCCATCGTGGATTCGCCGCGCGAGATGGCTGAGTTCCGCGGCGTCGGATCGCCCGCGAGTTCCGGCGGCACCGGCGCGCTCGCGTGGATGATCAGCTCGGTCGTCTCAAATGGCGGCGTGTCCGATGACTCGATCCGCGACATGCTCCGCGCCGCAGGAAAAAAGAGCGGCCTCGCCGAGGCCAAAGTGGATACGCTGATCCGTTCCGCGGCAGCGGGGCAGATGGAAATCCCGCAGCCGTCCAATCCCAAACAGGCGCGCTCGTGGCTTCTCGAAATCGCAATCGCCGCGCATCTCACCGGCGGTCTGTCGAAGCTGGAGGCCACGCTCATCACCAAGGTCGGCAAGAGCCACCAACTCACCGCCGCGGACGTGGACTACGTGCTGAAATGCGCGCGCCACGAGGCATACAAGCAGGCGACTTCGGAACTGCGCGCGGCGAAGCGGGAGTCCGCGCAAGGAGCCGGGGCGCTCCCGCCCCGTATTTGAACCTCGGGGTGAGGGCGCCCCGACTCCTCGCGGAACTCGTCCGCGCGCTTCTGGCGGGTCGGATTTCAAAGCTCCCTCATCCCCGCAGGAGCGATGCACTTCCCTCGCGCGGCGTTTGCGCTACGCTGTCGCGATGAAGCTTCCATTCGCCCGCCTGCTGCTCGCCGCCGCCGTGTGCTGCGCAGTGGCGGCGTGCGCATTGCCGAAGCTTCCGAAATGGTCGCTGCGCAAGCCGGTGCCGAAGGCCACCCCGATCCGTTTTCCAAAGGAAGATCCCTCGGATCCGAAAGGCAAGCGCAGGCAGATCGGCAAGGTCCTCCTTGTGAATTCGGAGGCGGGCTTCGTGCTAGTCGAGATTCGCGGCGCGATGCCGCCCGAGCCGGGCCTCGCGCTGAAGTGCTTCCGCGAAGGCGTGGATTCCGGTGTGCTCACCGTGAGCGGCGAACGGCAGGGCACCCACATCATCGCGGACATCGTCACCGGCACGCCGCACAAGGGCGATCTGGTCTTCAAGTAGTCGCGGATCCTGTGGACAGGATTGTCCGCGTTACGCGGGCTGCTCGATCCGCTCGAAACGGAAGCGCGCGTCGTAGCGTCCGCGGTTATGCACGCGGCAGCACTGCACGCACGCCGAACCGCGGCGCAGCGGCCGCACGCGCGCGATCGTGGCGGCGCACGCGGGACAGCGGTAATGGTGCCGCCGCGCGATCTTCCTGCGCGGCAGCGGCAAGTCGTGCGTGCGCTTTTCATCCACGAGCCCGAGGTCGCGGCACGCGCGACGCCACTCCGCGCCGTGCGGCTCGATCCGCTTCCGGCCCGCTCGATCCTGCGCGAGGAGGTGGGCGAGCTCGTGGCGCAGCGTGCGCTGGATTTCCTCGTCGCCAAATTCGCGCAGCTTTGGATTCAGCCGCACGAGCGCGCGCCCCGGATACGCAAGCCCGGCGGTGCTGCGCATCCGCGGATTCCACTCGATGCGCACACGCTCGGCCAGCGCCGACGCGCCGACGCCGCGCAACAATTCGCGCGCCTCGTCGAGCAGCGGCTCGTGCGGCACGATGACGGCTTTCACCTCGGCCGGCACGGGACTCATCTCGCGCGCCACGGGACGCTCGCGCTTTCCGAAAAGCCGCTTGAGAAAATCGAACTGCATCGGAGCAGCGTCCACATTCGCGTGGCCGAATGCGAGCATTCCGAGCAGACATACGCATGCCGCGGGATTCGTTGCTCCGTCGTTGAATGTTGGACGTTTGGCCCCGCGCAGCGGCCTCCCGATGTCACGACGCGCATCCGCATTCGCAACGCGCCTGCGGCGGGCTCAACGTCGAACATTCAACGTCAAACGCCCAACGATTAACGGGAGCATCTCCGCGTGGATTTTTCCAAAGCCAAACGCGCATCGGCGATTCTCCCTCCGCGCTCCGCGACAGCAGCCTCGACACCGCCCGCGCGCGCGTTACCGTTTTCGCCTCTCAATTCAAGCCATGAACCGAATCATCACCCCGAGTCCCCTCACCCGTCGTTCCTTTCTCCACCGTGGCGCTACCGGCGCAGCGGGTGCCGCGCTCGTGGGCGCATTCCCGCACATCGTGAATGCGCAGGCGGCGAAGGCCATCAAGATTGGCATCGTCGGCTGCGGTGGGCGCGGCTCCGGCGCGCTCACGGACTCGATGAATGCGGACAAAAATGTCGTCCTCACCGCAATGGGCGATGTTCATGCGGATCGCCTGGAGACGAGCTACAAAAATATTTCCAGCGCGCGCCCCGATCAGGTGAAGGTGCCGGACAACCAGAAATTCTCCGGCTGGGACGCGATTGACAAGGTTCTCGCGACGGACATTGACATCGTGCTGCTCACGACCCCTCCCGGCTTCCGCCCCGCGCATCTGCACAAGGCGATCAACGCTGGCAAACACGTCTTCTGCGAGAAGCCGCTCGGCGTGGACGCCCCGGCGATCCGCCACGCGATGGAGGCCGTGAAGAAGGCAAAGGAGAAGAACCTCGGGATCCAGACGGGCTTTTGCTGGCGCTTTAATAACGCCGAACGCGCGACGTGGAAAAAATTGCACGAGGGCTTCATCGGCGACGTGCGCGGATACTACGGCACCTATCTCACGACCAGCCCGTGGGCGCCGCACGAGCGCCAAGCCGACTGGCCCGAGCTCGAATACCAACTCCGCAACTGGCTCTACTACACATGGCTCAGCGGTGACATCATCGTCGAGCAGGCCGTGCATTCCGTGGACAAGATGAGCTGGGCGTTCAAGGACGTACCACCGGTGAAATGCACCGCGCTCGGCGGACGCCAGCAGCGCATCGAGCCCGAGTTCGGAAATGTGTACGACCACTTCGCCGTGATGTATGAGTTCCCGAATGGCGGACGCGGCCACATCTACGCACGCCAGCAATCCGGCTGCTCGAATGAAAACGCCGACTACATCACCGGCGCAAACGGCACCGGGCAGGTGAACGGCTTCAAGCCGCTGCACGTCCTCGACACGACCGACGGCAATCGCTGGATGTACGAGAGGAACGGCGGCGCGGACGGCGCATCGCCCGGCGAAAAAAACCTCATGTATGTCGAGGAGCACAAGGAACTCATCGAGAGCATCAAGGCCGGCAAACCGGTGAACATGGGCGAGCAGCTCGCGCACAGTTCGCTCCTCGCGATCATGGGCCGCATGAGCGCCTACACGGGAAAGACGATCACCTGGGACGAAGTCCTGGAGTCGAAAGAAACTTGGTCTGCAATCGACGTGAACAAGCTCGACTGGAACTCGAAGATCCCCGTGCCCGAAGTCGCGATGCCCGGCCGCTACAAGATTCCGGCGTAGATCGTAGCTGCGGCTGCCGGGGCAGTTTAAGAAATACTGCAGCCGTTTCTTGGAAAGCTGCGGCAAGATTTTCTCTATCTGCATGGATGGAATTGGTCGGCTACACTTTTAATGGAAACGCTCTGGCAGCGTCGCAAATGTCTTCCCGAGCCCCAGGCCCGCCGCCGGCTTGTCGAAATGCAGCGGATCGATCGCAGGCACCCACGCGTCCGCCTTGTTCAGCATGAGCACGCGCGGATGCGGCGTCTTGTCCTGCGCCTCGACCGTCCCGCATCCCGCCATGTTCGACTGCCCGACGAGCAGAAAGCGATGGAACTTCTCCTTCGCCAGCAGCACAGAATCTTGCGCGGCAGCGATGTTCGCGAAAAGGAGGGCACACAGGAAAACGTGGCACGGATCATACGCCGCGTTCCGCGCGAATCACGCAAGCACTTCGCGCATCAAACGCGCTTCGAGTTGGCCTTCAGCCATGCCGCGTAGGCCTTCTCGCTCATTTCACCGGCGGCCAGCGCGAGTGTGCGCAGCGCCGCCTCCGCTTCCGCCGCGCGGAATTCAAAGCCGTTCTGTTCGAGAAAGCCCGCGCCGAGCATGAAGCCGGTCCGTTTGTTCCCGTCGAGAAACGGAAGATTCTTCACGATGCCTGCCGCATACGCCGCGGCCATGTCCGCCATGTTCGGTTTGCCGTAGGCGAGAAGCTGCTGCGGCCTCGCGAGCGCGGAATCCAGCAAATGCTCGTCGCGCACACCCGTGATGCCGCCGTATTCCGACAACATGAACTCATGCAGCGCGAGGCACTCCTCGCGCGTGAGCCAATGCGGCTCCTTCATTTCGCCAGCTCACGTAGCGCGTTGCGATAGCGGCGGTTCAGGCTCTCAAAAACCGCCATCGTCTTGGCAAACTCCGGATTGCCCGCGGTCAGGCGCATTCCATCCTGTGTCTCCGTGAGCATGATGGTGTCGCCCTCCCCGATCTTGAGATGCGCGAGCGCCTCCTTGGGCAGCACCACACCGAGGGAATTGCCCACCTTGCGAAGTTTGAGTTCCAGAGTCATGCCGCCAGCGTAGCCACATCCGT
>BJFP01000120.1 GCA_014189875.1 Verrucomicrobiota bacterium
AATCGCGCCGCGAAAATCCGTCGCAAAATTTGCCGCTGGGTGTGCCTTGGATCGTCAGCATGCTATACGAGTTCCTTCATCGGCACACAGCCGGGCTCGACGAGGTATTGCGGGCGCCGCGTGAGGTCCTCAATCGTCGTCTTGGACACATCGATTCCGAGATTATTGTAGAGCGTCGCGAAGACTTCGCCGAAGCGCACCGGGCGCTCGACCGCTTCGCCGCCGAGCCGATCCGTCGCGCCGATGACCTGCCCGTGGCGCATCCCGCCGCCTGCGAGCAGCGCGCACGACACGCGCGGCCAGTGGTCGCGGCCAGCGTCCTTGTTGATCGTCGGCGTGCGGCCAAACTCGCCCCACACCACGACCGACACATCCTTTTCCAATCCGCGCTGGCGCAAATCCGTGAGCAGCGCCGTGAGCCCCTGGTCGAGCATCGGCAAATCCTGCCGCAGCGCGTCGAAATTTTTCCCGTGATGATCCCATCGGCTGAACGCCACCGTCACGCATCGCGCGCCTGCTTCCACGAGACGCCGCGCCGCGAGAAAATGCTCCATGAGCTTCGGTCCGCCGTCGCCGCGGTTTTTCGCGTCACCCTTGCCGTAGCTCTCGCGGATGCGCGTGTCCTCTTTGGAAATATCGAGCGCATCGAGCAGCTTCGACGACGTGAGCACGCCAAACGCCTGCTGATTGAACGCATCCATCCCGTCCATCGCACCGCTGCGATCCATGTCGCGACGGAAGCTGTCGAAACTCGTGAGCAGCGAGCGCCGGTCCGCGAGACGATCGAGAGTCACGCCATTCAGCGTCATGTCGTCGTTCCCGCTGCCCTTGTTCGGCTCGAACGGCGCGTGCTTGATACCGAGGAAACCCGGCTCGCCCGTGCGCGCCCATTCCATGTGCCCCATCTTCGGCGCGAGCCCGACGAATGGCGGCACCGACGAATCCGTCGCGCCCTGCACCTTCGCCACGACGGAGCCAAATGCCGGCCATCCACCCTGCGGCTGATTTTTAAAATCACGCCCCGTGAGACACTGGAACGCATCGTGCCGCTCGTCGCAGTTGCTCATCGAACGGATGAGCGTGCAGCGGTCCATCATCTTCGCAAGCTTCGGCAAATGCTCCGTGATCTGGATGCCCGCGACATTCGTCCCGATCGGCTTGAACTCCCCGCGCACCTCGCTCGGCGCATCCATTTTCAAATCGAAGATATCCTGATGCGAAGGCCCGCCCGGCAGGAAAATCATGATCACCGCCTTGTGCGATTTCTTCACACCGCTCGCAGATTCCGCGCGCAAAATCTGCGGCAGCGAAAGCCCGCCCAACGCGAGCCCGCCGATGCGCAAAAAGTCACGCCGCGCGACGCCGTCGCAGAATCGTCCGTGCGAGTGTCCGTTGATGGTGAGCATGGGTTTTGGAAAAGAGGAGGCGGGGCGCTGCATGGAAAACCCACGAGGGTGGAAAATCTGAGAGACAAATTTTGCCTTTTCCCTTCCGGGGAAAACTGCCTCCTGCACGGAGCATCGTGGGGACGTCCAACGTCCAACGTCCAACGTCCAACGTCCAACGTCCAACGTCCAATGAAGGACGCGCAACCGGGCGGCTGTCCCGGAATTGGGCGTTAGCCGTTGGCCGGATTTCCCTCCTCGCCATCCCTTCGCGTCCGCACCACCTTCTTCCCGGTTCCGTGCAGCTAGTACCTACTTTCACAAGTTCGCGCGCTAACGTATGGGAAGGGCATGGCACGTCCAGCCACGCCAATCGTCCTCAGCCGCGATGAGCGGAAACAACTCGAAGCCATGCTGCGCCAGCCCAAGGCGCAGGCTCGGTATGCGTTGAGGGCAAGGATTGTTCTCTGTGCTGCGCAGGGCGTGGCGTCGGGCGAGATCGCCCGGCAACTGCGGGTCCGCCCCGGCTCGGTGAGCAAGTGGCGCACTCGTTTTGAACGCGAGGGGCTCAGTGGTCTGCATGACGGTTTTCGCCCGGGGCGCCCGATGAAACAGGATGACGAGCCGCTTCAAGCCCGACTGTTCGCGACTCGACACGCCGCCCCCGCCCGGACACGCACGATGGGATGGCACGCTGCTTGGCAAAGCCCTGAAAGTCAGCGCGGACCGTGTCTGGAAGATCTTCCGGCAACTGGGCATCAGCCTCAAACGCCGCCGGAGCTGGTGCCTCTCCACCGATCCGCAATTCACCGAAAAAGCCGCCGCTGTCGTCGGCCTCTACCTGGCCCAGCCGGAGAATGCAGTGGTGCTCAGCTTTGATGAAAAGCTCTGCATTCAGGCACTCGAACGCGCCCAAGGCTGGTTGAAAATGCCTGACGGACGTGCGCTCACGGGCTTTGCCCATGAATACAAACGCCACGGAACGAGCACCCTGTTTGCGGCACTGAATGTGGCCACTGGGCAGGTCACTGGAGGTCATTTCAAACGCAAGAGAAGGGTCGGGTTCCTTGATTTTATGGACCGTCTCGTGGCGCTCCATCCGGGCAAGGAACCCCATGGTTAATTTGGAGGTGCCGCACTTTTCGACCGCCGCACCACTCGGTGCCACCCGCCGCACTTTTCAACCGCCGTTTACACGCGGTGGCACCGATGGCGGGCCGAGTGGCGGGCCACCCGGAATGTGCAGCAGCCTCAATGGAAAGCGCGTTGGGGAGAGCGAACCGCCCCTGTGCTGCGGGGGATTTTGTTTGAACGAACGGGCGTGGCGCGTGTCTCAGAGGAACACAGCGCTTACGGCCTGCCTCAAAATGACGCATTTTTTCATCGCACGTTTCGCTTCGAACAGGCACTTTCTCCGCCCGTCCGGTTTTGGCCCGTCCCACATTTGGGGCGCGGTCGCGACCAAATGACCGTCACCCCACTGCCACTACTGTCCTTGGTGCCTTCCTCACTCCCAGCCCACTCTGCCTTTCCGGCTGCCTCGCTCGCTGGCAGGAAGGATGCGCGCACCGCGTCCGAGGTGGATGAGCTGGAGAAGAGCCGCTGCGAAGATGAGGCGCTGGTCGCCCGCGCGCAGACCGGCGATTCGTCGGCATTCGACGCACTCGTGACGAAGCACAGCCCGCGGCTCTACGCGCTCGTGTATAATATGACGTCGAACCACGACGACACGGACGACATGCTGCAGGACGTGTGGGCGAAGGTGTATCGCGGCATCGGCGGGTTTCGCGGGCAGTCGCAATTTTCCACCTGGCTGCACTCCGTCGCTGCGAACACGACGATCAATTTCCTCAAGAAGCGCGTCCGCCGCCGCACGATGAACCTCGACGATCTCGACAGCGGGATTTTGCAGGACAAGGAATTCGTCGAGCTTCAGGCAAACAGCACGCCGGTGCGCGACGCGGACCTCGGCGAGATGCTGAAAAAAATCAATGAGGCCATCCAGCAGCTCACGCCCGTTCACCGCGCGGTCGTAACGCTGTTCGACATCCAAGGGCTGCCGCACGCGGAGATCGCGAAGATTCTCCGCATCAGCGAGGGCACCGTGCGCTCGCGACTTTTCTACGCCCACCAACAGCTTCAGACGCAGCTCTCGGAGTTTGCGCCCACCAACCAATCAATCGCTAAATAAATAGCCAATAGCCATGCCACAGCTCGACGAAAAACAACTCCAGGCACTCCTCCGTCTCAAGCGATACGAGAATCCGCCACCGGGATATTTTGACGCCCTGCTCGATCGCGTCCACCGCCGCCAACGCGAGGAAATGCTGCGCCGTCCCGCGTGGCAGATCGCACTCGAGCGCGTCCGCGCATTTTTCGCACCGATGCAGATGGGCTGGCGCCACGCGGGCACGATGGCCGCGGTGCTCATCGTCGGCATCTTTGCGATCCGCGTCGCGATTCCCGACCGCACTTCAGCGCCGGTCCAGATCGCTCAGATCCCGGCAGGATCGAATCTTCAGTCAGCCGCGCCGAGCATCACGCTCCAGCCCGCGGGCGCGCAGCCGCTCACCGCACAACAAAACCGGCGTGTCACGCGCGACCCGGACGCACCCGTCCGGTTCATCATTGATACGCAGCCGGTCAGCTATGAAACGACGCAGATTCGCTTTTAGTACCGCCGCGATCGCAGTCGTCGCATTCACCTCGCTGACGCACTCGCACGCCGCAGAGCCAGCGCGTAAGAAGCCCGCGCCGGCGCGGGTCGCGCAGCCCGCAAAGGCCGCGCCCCTTCAGGCAGACGTGCTTGCGCGCGAAGTCCGCGAAATCACGAGCAAGACCGGCGACGCCGTCTGCCGCATCGAGGCCGACGACGAGCACGGGCGCCTGCGCGGCACGGGGTTTTTCATTGATGCCGACGGCACGCTGCTCACGACCTACAGCGTCGGCGGCACCTCGCAGGACATCACCGTCACCGTCGGCGAACAGCGCTATCCCGCCACGCGAGTCATCGCCGACGAGCGCGTCGGCATCGCCGTCCTGAAGATCGTCGCCGAGCGGCCCGTGCGGTTTTTGAAATTCGGGAAATCCGCCGACCTCGCGCTCGCCTCGGCCGTCGTCACCCTCGGCTACCCGCTCGATCTGCCGCTCTCGCCGAGCTTCGGGCTCGTCGCCGGGCTGGACATCCGCACGGGCGTCGAGGGCCGCTTTTTTGCCGCGCGCCACATCCGCGCAAACCTCCCTGTGCAGGGCGGCCAGGGCGGCTCGCCCGTCATGAACCTCCGCGGCGAGGCCATCGGCGTGCTCATCAGCATGGTGGACGGGAACAGCGGCATCTTTGCGCTGCCCATCGAGGCTGCGGAAAAAATCCTGCACGATTTCCGCACGCACGGCCGTGTGCGGCAGGGCTGGGTCGGTGTGGAAGTGCGTCCGACGAACACGCCCGAGCACGGCAGTTCCGCACGCGTGCAGACGATGCGCGAGGACTGCCCCGCGTTTGTCGCGGGCGTCCGTCCGGGCGACGTGCTGCTGCAGGTCGGCGCGTGGAAAATCACGAACGCCGAGGACGTGATGAATGCCGCATTTTTCGTCACCGCCACCGAGCCGCTCGCAGTACGCGTCTCACGCGGCGGCAAGGAGACGAAGCTCACCGTCATGCCACTCGATCCTCCAAACGGCACGATGCCAAGCATCCAGAAGCAGGCCCCGACGATCCTCGGCTCCTCGGACGAGCGGAAGGAACTCAACCTCGGTCCGTAACGGAGAACGCACGCGGAAGGCCCGGAAGAATCCCGCGGATCACCCGGGGAAGAAACGACGGATGGCACGGATGGAAGGAATGCCCGTCCGAAAATCATCCGTGAAATCCGTGGAATCCGAGGTGAACTTCTTCCTCTGCGATCCTCTCCCCCCACCTCTGCGCTTCTGCGTGTGAAAATGACCGCTCGAACGGGATCGTTCCCATTCAGCGGAACTGCCGCCAGAACATGATCGCGGAAAGCGTGAGGCCGATCGCCGTCACGAGCCTGCGCACGGCAAGCTGCGGCAGGCGCTGGGAGAAATGGGCGCCGAGAAAATAGCCGCCGAGCGCGCCGATGCTCATCACGCCGGCCCTCGGCCAATCAATAAGCCCCGCGCCGATGAACCACAGCGCGGCGATCACATTGATCAGGCAGCTCAGGATGTTCTTGAGCGCATTCATCTCGTGGATGTCGCGCAGCCCGAGGAAGCCGAGCGATGCGAGCATGAGGATGCCGATGCCCGCGCCGAAGTAGCCTCCGTACACCGAGACGGCGAACTGGAAGATCACCGCGACCCATACCGCGCGATGATGCGGATGCGCCGCCCCCTTTTCCCCGAATCCTGCGAAGCGCCGGAACGCGCCCTGCGCGAGAAAAAGGATCGTCGCGAAGAGGATGAGAAACGGAACAAGCCTCCCAAACACCGTCTCGCCCGTGCGAGTGAGAAGGACGCTGCCGAGCAGCCCGCCGAGCACGCTCACGGGCACGAAGCGCACGAGCCACGGCTTCACCGCGCCGACCTGCCGCCGGAGGCTGAAGATGCTCCCGGCGGTGCCGATGACGAGCGCAAGCGTGCTCGTCGCATTGGCGATGATCTTCGGCGTACCGAAAAAAATCAGCACCGGAAAAGTCACCAGCGTGCCGCCTCCTGCGACGGCGTTGATCGCGCCCGCTGCCGCCCCCGCCGCCGCGAGCCCGAGCATTTCAGCAGGCTGCATCACGGGGATTTTTCCGCACGCGGAAGATGGTGAGAGTGGAGACGCACAGGCGAAGCTCACTATGAACACCATCCGGATCGCCATGCACAAGAAGTACCGCGCGCCATGGCGCAGACACTCTTGCCTGCGAGTCCGGCACACGGATTGAAAGTTTACCAATGCCCGGGCACGCGATCCGCTATGTCCATGCCTGCGAGTCCTCCGTGACCCGTGCCAGATGAACGAATCACCCGAATCCCACAGCAAGCAGGCCGAGGCCGGGCAGCCGAATAGTGCCGCGGTGCCGGAGGTGCCGGTGAATCAGAGCCTCGGCGCGGCGGTGAGCCGGGACTACGAAGCCGTGCAGTCGGATCTGCTGCATGCGAACGAACTTGCGGCCAAGCTCGAATCGCAGCTCGCAGGAAAATCCAAGGAGGCCCTGCATCTCCGGTTTTTGTTCGACCAGACGAAGACGCATCTCGCGCACATGCAGGACGGCATCCTCGCAATGCGAAAGGAGCGGCACAAGCTGGCAAATGACGCGATGCGCGCTACGGGGCTGGACTTCATGCTCAAGCGCGTGACGGCGGAGCGTGACCGGCTGAAGACCGAACTCGACGGCGTGCTCGAGGGAATCGCCGCCGAAAAGACGGCCCAGCCGCTGCGCTTTGACAAACGCGATCACCAGATCGCAGAGCTGACTTTTGAACTTGTGAAGCTCCGCACCGAGGTCGCGGAACTCCGCAAGAACAGCCCGCCCCCGACGCCGCTGCCGACACCGCAACCCTCGGCGGAGAAGCAGCCACGGCCGCTGAAAACCTCCGCAGACCACGAGAGCTGGGACGAACACGAGATGGAGATCGTCCCTACCGAACGCGTCGCAGGCGGCCGCGCGAAGGCTTGACTCTCCCTGCCCTGTGCAGTTCGTGTTTCGCGGATTGAAGGCAATCCGCTGAAACATGAAACGAATCGGAATTCTCACAGCAGGCGGCGACACACCCGCGCTGAACGCAACCATCCACGGCGCAATCGTCCGCGCAAACGAGCTTCGCATCGAAGTCTTCGGCCTGATGAAGGGCTTCAACAGCCTCTTCAATCCGAGGGTCCCGCACGTCCATCTGAACCCGCTCTTTCAGGAAATCCCCGAGCTCGATCCGACCATCGGCGGCACCCTCATCGGCTCCTCGCGCGACTTTGTGGATCCCGATGACAAGAAGCAGCTCGAAATCGTCGTCTCGCGCCTCCACCGCCTCGGCATCGAGGGCCTCATCTGCGTCGGCGGCGATGGCACGCTGAACGGCCTCCAGCCCCTCGCCGAGCGCCTGCCGACCGTGCTCGCGCCAAAGACGATTGATAACGATCTCGGCCTGAACTACCCGAGCGAGCCGGACGAATGGCTGCGCATAAATGACACCGCGGTAAAGGGCGGCGTCCGCTACAAACACACGGAATCGCAGGCCGTGTTCGACCTCGAGCAGATGGTGAATTACGTCACGCCCGGCTACGCCACTGCCGTCTTCGTCTCGGCGAGCGGCGTCGAGCGCCTGCGCACGACGGCGGAGAGCCACCGCCGCATCGCCATCGTCGAGGTCATGGGCCGGCACTCCGGCTACATCGCTCTCGGCTCCTCGTATGGCCGCCCCGACATCGTGCTCGTACCCGAGGTGCCCGTTGATTTCGATCATCTCGCAGCACGCGTGAAGCACATCTACGACCTTCAGAAAAATGTCGTCATCGTCTGCGGCGAGGGAATCGTGGACGCGCAGGGCAACGACCTCGGCGCGGAGTCCAAGACGTTTGATCCCGCGGGAAATGTCGCTCTGAGCGGCGCTGCGGAGGCGCTGCGCGGCAAGCTCATCCAGATGCTCGGCGACAAATATTTCCAGAGCTACCGCCGCAGCGAGTCTGCGCGCGAGGCGGTCTTTACCCGCAAAGTCGGCCACACGCAGCGCGGCGGACGCCCAATCCTGTTCGACCGCTTCTACGCCGCGCAACTCGGCGCGAAGGCCGTCGAACTCCTCAAGGACGGACGCAATAACGCCGTCTCCGTGCTCCAATACAGCAAGGCGCGCGGCTTCCAGGTCGAGGGATACGATGCGAACCGCTTCCGCGACCGCTGGGGCCTCATCCATGCGCGGCAAATGCACCCCGCGCTCTACGACGCGAAGCTGCTGAAGCCCTCACGCCTCGGCATCGAATACCTGCTCCCGATCTTCACGAACGCGATCGGCGGCGACGACATGGAGCACACGCGCCAGACGCTCTTCGCCACGGGCAACCTCACGCAGCCGTACCACTCCATCAATACGGACATCAACAAGCGCATCCGCTATCTCTCCGAGGCGCCGGTGGAAATCTAGCGTTCGACCGGCTTCGCCCTGAGATGCGGCGCGAGGTGGACGAGCAGACGCTGCGTGCGTGCGATGGCGGCGGAGCGCAGCGGGTGATAGTTGGTGTCGAACATCTGCACCTCGGGCAGCATGGATTCGGACAGCTCGCCGAGCACCGGCACACCGAGCGATCCGTAGAATTCGCGGAATTGCACGGGCATCTTTTTTGCCGCAGGCGCGTCGTATTCCGGGCGGTGGCAGAGGTTCGGGAAAGTGGAAAGCACGCGGACGTCGTTCGCCTTGGCCCACGCGCAAAATTCCCGGATCGCGCGGAACCCCGGCGGCGACGGCGGGAAGCCGACCGCGGGAATCCCGCTCAACATCGTGCGCGCGGGCGATTGCGCGGGCCGCTTTTCGGGAACGGCGCACGTCTGGTCGCCATGCGCGTCAATGTCGTGCAGGATTTCGCGGATGGAGCTTTGCGTCGCCGCATCGGGCACTGGTTTGCGGAACACGGCGCGGACGCCGTCCCACAGCCGGTCTGAAGGTGTCATGAGCGCGAGCCTGAACTGATCGCCCGCACTCAGGCTGCGGACGAATTCCGCATCGGATCCCAAAACGTAGCTGATGAAAAACTCGTCCGCCGTTTCACCCGTGCGCCCGCCGAGCAGGTAGGTCTCGTATTCAAAGGCCAGCAGCACGGTGTCACCGGGTCGGGACACCTTGCGTGTCAGGTGCAGGAGGTATTCGCAGCCGAGCGCGGCGTTCGTCCCGAAATTATACGCCGGGAATCCCGTCTGCCTTTCGATTTCCTCCGCGGAGATCCCGTAGAGCGCGGATGAACCGGCGACGATGAGCAGCTTCGGCTTTCTGATCGCGGCAGCGGCGGTGATCTTCTTTTCAATGACCGAATGCAGCCACGTCGATCGCGCCGTCGGCACGCCGAGCTGCAGGAGGAACAGGCCGCAATACGCAGCCGCCGCGAGCACAAACCCCAGCGGCAGACAGATGAAAAATGAGCGGCGGATGTTCACGGCGGATCAGAAATTGAAATAGATGAACGGACTCGGCTTCGCAACGAACCAGCTGAAGACGACCGCGAAGAGCAATGCGCCGAGGATGAGCGCGGTCACGGCGTTCAAGCGGAATTGCAATCGCCCCGGACGCGCAACCGGCTCGAGCGTCGGGTCTGTCGCGCGCAAGAGCTGCTGCGTATTTGGGAGGAGGAATGTGATGAGCAGCAGCGCGGCCATCCAGCGCATCCCCGGCTTGTAGAATTTTTCCGCAAGGCTCTGCTTCACAAAACGCGCGCCCATCTTTTGCAACTGCGGGCCGGGCGTGCGCTTCGGATCGTTCACCGCCTCGGGGATTGTGAAGCCGTTCGCACCCGCCATCGTCGCCACCACGCGGCACGCCACCGGGAGCGTCTTTGCGCGGAAGAAGACCCACGCGTAAAGCACGGCGATAAACGTCACGAACACACACGCGCCACGGTAGCTCCAGTGCGCGAGCTTCCAACCGCGCGCCTCGCGGAATCGCCGCCACAGGTGCGCGATCACGAGATACGCGCCGTGCAGCGCGCCCCACACGAGGAACGTCCATCCCGCGCCGTGCCACAGCCCGCTCACGACCATCGTGATCATGATGTTCAGCAGGTGGCGCGCTTTTCCGCAGCGGTTTCCGCCGAGCGGAAAATAGAGGTATTCGCGCAGGAATCGCTGAAGGGTGATGTGCCAGCGCCGCCAAAATTCGACGATGTTCCCGGCCTTGTACGGCGAGTCGAAATTGCACGGGAACTTCATCCCGAACATCCGCGCGAGGCCGATGGCCATGTCCGAGTATCCGGAGAAATCGAAGTAGATCTGCATCGCATACCCGATCGTGCCGAGCCACGCGTCGAACCATGTGATCGCCGTCCCCGCCTCGGCAGCAGCGTACACGATATCGGCAAAGCGCGACGCCGGATCCGCGAGCAGCACCTTTTTGAAAAGCCCGAGCAGAAAAATCGCGATGCCCGCAGCCATGTCCGTGCGGTTCGCCTTCAGCTCCTTGTCCGCGAATTGCGGGATGATCTCCCAGTGCCGCACGATCGGCCCCGCGATGAGATGCGGGAAAAATACGACGAACACCGAGTAGTCGAGCGGCCGGTAGTGCAGCCGCTGATCGCGGAACACGTCCACGAGGTAGCCGATCTGCGTGAACGTGAAAAACGAGATCGCGAGCGGCAGCGCGATGTCCAGTCGCACGGGCGCGTGCCCGCTCACGCGTCCGAATGCATCGAGGATGAAGTTCGTGTACTTGTAGTAGCCGAGCAGAAGGAGATTCACCGCGACGCCGATGGCCAGGAGCGCGCGGGGACGGAGGAGAAACGTCCACCGTCCAACGTCCAACGTTGAACGTCCAATATCGGACGGTGCGCCGTCTGGATTCTGGACGCTGGACGTTCGCTCCCGCTTCCCCCGCGTGATGCCCTCGGCGATCGCATAGTTGAAGCCGATCGAAAACAGCAGCAGCGGCACATACTCGACTTTCCAATACGCGTAAAAAACCAGCGACGTCGCGAGCAGCCACCACTTGCGCGCAACCTGCGCCCGCGCCGGGATCGCGAAGAATCCCGCAACCGCGAGCGGAAGGAACACGAAGATGAATTGCCAGGAACTGAACAGCATCAGGCTCCGGGCCGGGCGCGCGGCGTTTCAATGGCGGCTATGAAATTCATCGCGCGACGCTGACGGCGCGGCGCGCACGGTGTCAAGGTGACTGGCACCGCGCTCTTGCACCGCAGCGCCGTGTGCGGAATGCTCCGCGCCCTATGTGGAAAGGCCGATTCAAAGAACAAACCGCAGCGCTCCTCCAGTCGTTCAGCGAGAGCATCAGCTTCGACTGGCGGCTGTGGCGGCATGACATCGAGG
>BJFP01000121.1 GCA_014189875.1 Verrucomicrobiota bacterium
CCGGCGAACTGAGCCGGATCGCCGTGCCACCGTCCTTCGGCACGACCCAGATATCCCCCGCATACACAAATGCGATCTGCTTTTCCGACACCGCCGGCATCCGCATGAGACGCGCGTCCAGCGCATCTTCGGCGGACGCGCGGAACACGAGTGCAGCGAGGAACACAAAGAAAACGGAGAGTTTCATGGGGCAAGGAGGAAACACGCGCCCCCGCTCGTCGGCAACGCGCAATGTGGGATAGGCTTCCAGCCGTCCGGCGTGTGATCGTCCAGAGGTGATGGCAGCAGCCTTCTTGCCCCGCACCCACGGCAGACAGGCTAAAAGCCTATCCTACACCGCCAACCACCCCGCGCCCGCGAGCAGCGACGGAATCTCGCACCCAGTTCGCTCGCGAAGCGACGACCGGTTGAACTCCAAACGCAATCCCTCCGCTCACGCAAGCTAGTTCAGATACACAACTATCAGTCTGGCACTCTGTCTCTTTGCCCGCCTTCACCATGAGCCTGACATCGCCGCCCTGCGCCACCTATACGCCACTTTGTAGGTGGATTCTTGGACACCGTTGCCCCTCGTTTCTGTCCCTCGTTCCACTCATGGTCCGCGCCTGTTTCCCCGCCCGCGCAGAAACAGCCAGCGTGCGGACGCGGCGAGGACAGCCGCGATTCCGCCCCAAAGCGACCATTGTATTGGCGTGTGATTTGGTTTGACTGCCTCCGCCACGACGGGCGCTGGAATGGAAGCAGGCGTCGGTGTTGGCGGTTTGGGGGTTGGTTTCGCAGACGGCGGTATGGGTATCACAAGCTTGCTGTCTTCCGGGTTCGGCAGAACAGGCGGTGGTGGTGGAGATTCAGGCTGGGGCGGCTTCACGGCATCATAGTTCCCCGCCTTAAATGCGGCTTTGTTTTGCTTCCACCACACCCGCATGTCTGCACGGAATTTATCGTAGGGGTAGTAGCCTTGGATCAGCCGCTGGTTGGCCCAGGTCCTTGTTTCATCGCTGAATTGTTTGCTGGCGATCGTAACCCTCATCGCGGTGATTCCAGAAAATGCCGAACGCGGGATCACGCGCAGCCCTACTCCCTTCCCCTCTCGGATGATTTTTCCTTGGTCCCCGTCCTCCAAAAAGAAATCCTCGGCCAGCAGTGGAATCACGGATGCCTGACCGGCCCACTCGAAATGTTCCGCGAGCCAGAAGCTGCCGCGGGAACCGTAGGTGTCCCGATACGCACCGATCAGCCTTGTGACGGTTTCTGTGTCGTTGAGACGAAGGAGAATAACTTGAGCGCTGGTAGCGCCTACATAAGAGGTTCCTATGGACTCTGTTTTTCGATTCTGGCCATCCCGCAGATTGTATGTTGCGGCATCTCGCAAAATTTTAATGATAACATCGCGGTTCTCAGAAGTAATTACGCTCAAATCTACTGTTTTGAGGTTTGTATTAACTATATCAACAACAATTTGTTCCTCCTTTGTCCTCGCGTGTGCAATCCCAAGTAACAAAAGAAAAACGATAAACAAACGCCCACTCATTGCAGTCGCGTTTTGGCTGTTTCGCTTGCCTTTGCCCAATCCTCATGCCGAATCCAATGCCCTAACCCGCCATCGGGACCAGGGCGCATCAGCGGGACGGTTCCAGCAGGATACTTGCCAACATCATGGTCGCCAATCACGGCCTTGTAACGGTCGCCAAAGAGCCGCCCCCACTTGCCGTGGCGCACATTGAAGCGCCGCGTCACGGTGTTTTGCAGCCATTTCATCCCCTCGACGAGGTTCGGCTCCGGCGTCTCGATGAGCAGATGGTAGTGGTTGCCCATGAGCACCCACGCATGCACCCGCCAGCCGGTCATCCCGCACGCTTCCGAGAGCGTCTGGAGGAAGAACCGCCTATCATCGTCGTCCGCGTAGATCTTCTCCCGCCGGTTGCCCCGCGCCATCACATGGTAAAAACCGCCCGGAATTTCGATTCGAATGCTGCGTGCCATGATACGGGGGAGCACAGCAGAAGCCGGAACCGTTGTCAAGAGTTGACGCCTGACCCCTAGTTCCCCAGATAGCACGGCCCCGCTATTGGCTGCCTCTATTGGTTGTGGCCCGACCAGCAATTAGCCTGTCACTCTGCTTTAGATTGCTTCGGATACAGCGCGTTCCAGTATTGCTTTTCCCACTCAATGTTCTTGACCGCATCCCCAGTCAGCTTCAGGCCCGAACCCTCCCAGTCAAAATCACTACCCATTAGTTTAACCAAGTCCCCGCCTCTTATCACCGTCTGTAAATGGCCGAAATCGGTGGTGGTCTGCCCACCCTGCTTATAAATGCGGCTCAATTCTTTGACATATAGTTCTCCTTCACCTTCCGGCCGCAGAACTTTCATATTCTCTTCATCGAATGCTACCTTCTGCACATAAGTCACCTCGTATCTATCGCGAACGAATACCTTTGTATGCCATTCGCGGTACCCCTTCTCTTTTCCTGGCATATTAAAGTGAACGATAAAGCTCCATCCTCCAAACTTTTCGTGCAGCCGCTTTGCTAGGGAGAGTTTCGAGTAACCATCCATTACAGCCTTATGATGAGTAATGGCGATATCCTCACCCGAGCATGAAACCAGCGTTCCGAGTATAAAACATACTGCTGCTATTCCGTTCATTTTACGTACCCCTTCCTTGTGGGATGCTCTGTCCACAAGTCGGAAAATGCACCTTGTTTAGAACGCCGCCTATCTTGGCCATTGATCCAGACTGCGCGGGACGGAAAGCTGCTTCCCAAAAAGGAATCAAGCTGATATTTTGGGTTGTTGCTTGAATCGCACGTTACAGTCACTGTTCCTTCATTCCAGATGGAAAGTCCTTTAATGACGTTGTTTCTCAAACCAACCCATTGCATCCCAGGCTCGACTAACATGTTTGGCCTACCCCAGCTAGTCCAAACAATCCGAAGTTTGTCCTTTTTCACATCTGGGTCATTTGGAATAAACCTGACCTTGAGGTTATGTGTGCCCTCTATTCCAGGAAGCTCATTTCCGCCGGCTGATTCCTTTTGGTAATTTGTGCGTACAGGAAAACCGCACTGGCATTCGATGTTCATCGAGATTCGTGCGTACAGACGATATTTCCCATCTTTCGCATCAGACTGTGGGTCTTGGTTGAATGCGTCCAGCTTGCCGACAATCTTTGCAAGGAGAGCGAGACGGTCATTAGCATCACGAGTTGCCTGATGTATAACGATGTCTGCCAGAGCCATAAGTATCGGATTGGAAATGGCAATTGTGAGGAGTTTCTCCAAGGGAATATACTCCATGTCCGCAGGCAGTGATCCCAAATTAGGAATGCCGTTGATAAAACTTTTTGATACAATGGTCAAAGACGAGCTGTCTGATAACCCCAACACATCCAGCCTGGATACTCCATTGTTCCCAATGAAGGCATACATGTTAGGCCCGCCCTCCTCCCCGATCGGATCCCTTGATGGCCACCGCCCGTCCGTCGCGTTGTAGAAACGGTAGCCGTAGTAGAGCAGCCCCGTCTCCTCGTCCTGATACTTGGTACTGAAGCGCCAGGGGTTGCCTTGCGCTAGCGGACCAGCCGCCCTCAGCGTCTCGCCGAACGGGCCGTAGGTGTAGGCGGCTTGGACCGTGCCAGCGCCGGACGTGAGGGCGGTGACGTTCCCGTTGCCGTCATAATGGTAGTAGCTCGCGCCGTTTGCGCTGCTTTCCCGCAGGAGCAGGCCGCCGACTCCGCCTGCGCCTTGGGCGGTGCCGCTCAGGTCGGTGCCCCAGACGGCTTCGGTGGTTTCGACCGGGCCGGTGACGGGGGCGATGGTTTCTTCGATCACGTTCCAGCCGTCGTAGATGAAGTAGCGGTCCTCGATCACCGCTCCCGTGCTCGCAAACTTCACCGTCTTTCGCACCCGGCGGCCGAGGGCGTCGTAGGCGTTTTCCACCCGGCGGTCGGCGATGGCCACGTTGGCGCTGGTGCTGCTGAGCATCCGGTTTTCGCCGTTCCAGGTGGAGGTGAAAGCGGACAGCGGAGACCGGAGACCGGAAAGCAGATTGCCGTCGGCGTCGTAGGTGGGATTGGGGTTGCCGGTGATGGCTGTGTATTGGTTGAGCGGGTTCGCGGTGTAGGTGGTCGAACCGGTGATCGTCACGGGGTCCGCGGGCGCCGGCTGGATGCCCGTGCTGCTTTGCGTGCGATTTCCCTCGGGGTCGTACGCGTAGGTGTTCACGCTCGCGGGCTGGCCGGGCACGGGCACGGTGCCGCCGAGCACCTGGCCCGCGGGGTCGTAGCTGAACACGGCGTTGGCGGCGGTCTCATCCACGTAACCCGTGCGGCGGCCCACGGCGTCGAGCGCGTAGCCGCGTCCGGTGATGGTCGCGGCGCCCACGTTCGTGCCGGTGCCGGTGAGCCGTCCGGCGGCGTCGTAGCTCAGGGTGCGTTGCGCGCCGTTGCCATACACGGTGCCGATGGGCTGGCCGTTCGGGCGGTAGGTGCTCGTCGCCACGGGCTGACCGTGGAAAGTCATCGTCGCCAGTTGCCCGCGCGCGGTGTAGCCCGCCGCCAGCACTTTCCCGCCGGGATACACCAGTCCGGTGCGGAGTCCGTCGGCGTCGTGGCTGTGCGTGAAGGTGCGCATGGCGGCAGGATGCCCCGCCACGCTCTGCGTTTCAACTGCCAATTGCCCGGCGTCGTCGTACGCCCGTTGCCCGCGTTGTCCCCTGTTGTTTCTTGCCAAGGAATCGCGGATGACTGACTTATCAATCGACAGACATGATCTTGAAGACCGCCGCGCTCGCCTCAGCCTTCGCCTTATCCGGACTCGCACTCGGTGCGGATGCGATTTCATTCAACCGCGACATCCGCCCCATCCTCGCCGAACACTGCTTCCATTGCCACGGGCCGGACCCCGGTTCGCGCAAGGAGGGCCTCCGTTTTGATCGCGAGGAGGGATTCTTCGACAAACGTGACGGCGACGGGCCCACGGTCGTGCCGGCAAAACCGGACAAGAGCCCGCTGTTCCAGCGCATCGTGACGACCGATCCGGACGAGATCATGCCGCCGCCCGGGGAGAAAAAACCGATGAAGCCCGCGGAAATCGCGCTCATCAAGAAATGGATTCTGCAGGGTGCGCAATGGCAGCCGCACTGGGCGTTGATCAAGCCGGAGCGGACGGCGCTCCCGAAAGCGGGCGTGAATCCGATTGACGCGTTTGTCGGGGCGAAGCTCGCAACGGCGGGCCTCGCACCCGCGCCGGAGGCCGACCGGTGGTCGCTTGCGCGGCGGGTGTCCCTCGACCTCACGGGACTGCCGCCGTCGCCCGAGGAGATCGAGACCTTCGTGAAGGATGCGGCTCCGGACGCGTACCCGAAATTCGTGGATCGCCTGCTTGGGAAGCCGCAGTACGGCGAGCACCGCGCGCGTTACTGGCTGGATGCGGCGCGTTACGCGGACACCCACGGGCTGCACTTCGACAATTACCGCGAGATGTGGGCGTATCGCGACTGGGTTATCGCCGCGTTCAATTCGAACCAGCCGTTCGACAAATTCACGATCGAGCAGATCGCCGGCGACCTGTTGCCGGATGCGACGGTCCAGCAGAAAGTCGCAACGGGATTCCATCGCTGCAACATGACGACGAACGAGGGTGGCACGATCGAAGCCGAGAATCTCGCCGCCTACGCCCGCGACCGCGTCGAGACGACTTCATGGGTGTGGCTGGGGCTCACCGCGAATTGCGCCGTCTGCCACGATCACAAGTTCGATCCGATCACGATGCGGGACTTTTACGGGATGTCCGCATTTTTCCGAAACACGACGCAGGCCGCATTGGACGGCAATTCTCAAAAGACCGGCCCCGTGATAATTCTCCCGCAAGGCGAAGACGCCGCGCGACTGGCCGAGCTGCCGAAGGAAATCGAGGCGGAGACCGCGAAGCAGGCCGCGCGTCTGGCCCCGCTGCGCATGGAGTTTGAAGAGTGGCTTCCCTCCGCGACACCGGAGGACGTAAAAAAGCGCGTGAGCGACGAGGGCATTGCGCTGCGTCTGCCAATGAACGAAGGCGAAGGCGGTGGGGTGAAGGGCGCCGTCTCCGGGAAGGACGCGACATTCCAATTTAGTGGCGACGTGCAGTGGCACTCCGAAGGCAGGATCGGCCCGGCGCCGAAGTTCTCGGAGGGCATCACGCTGGACGCCGGCAACGTGGCGGATTTCGAGCGCGACAGGCCGTTCACAGCGGCCGCCTGGGTGCGGGTGTCGCCCGACGCCAAGGGCGCGGGCAGCGTGCTCGCGCGGATGGACGGGCCCACTGCCGCGCATCGCGGCTGGGATCTCCAGGCGGAGGGCGGCGAGTTCCAGGTTCATCTCGTCGAGGATTTTCCGAAGAGCGCGATCAAGGTGCGCACGACGGGCAAGCATGCGAAGGCCGGCGAGTGGCGGCATGTGCTCGTGACCTACGACGGCTCGGGCAAGGCCGCGGGCGTGGGCATTTTCATCGACGGCAAGGCGGACAAGACGAAGGTGGAACTCGACACACTGAAGGGCAGCTTCCAAACGGATGTCGCATTTCGCGTCGGCCGGCGCGAGGAGGGCCAATTCTTCACCGGCAACGTGCAGGATGTGCGGATCTATTCGCGGGCGCTCACGCCGGCCGAGGCGCGCAACCTCGCGGGCGAGGCGGAAACTGTCGCGCTGCTCGCGAAAGGCGCGACGCGCACGCCGGCGGAAAAGGAGAAGCTGTTTCAGTTTTACAGTGGCGACGACGCCGTCCTCGCCGGGCACACCGCCAAGATTGCGGCGCTGAATGGCGAGCGGACCACAATCGAGAATCGCAGCCCGGTCACCCATGTGCAGATGGAAAAGACGGGCTCCCAGCCGATGGCACGCCTGCTGTCCCGCGGCCAGTACGACCAGCCGAAGGACGAGCTGAAGCCCTCCGTGTTCACAGCGCTGCATCCGCTCCCCGAAAACGCGCCGCTGAACCGTCTCGGCCTCGCGCAATGGCTTGTCTCGCCCGCAAACCCGCTCACCGCGCGCGTGACGGTGAACCGCTTCTGGCAGGAAATTTTCGGCACCGGACTCGTCAAAACGTCCGAGGATTTCGGCATCATGGGCGACGCTCCATCGCACCCCGAGCTTCTCGACTGGCTCGCCGTCGAATTCCGCGAGAGCGGCTGGGACGTGAAGGGGCTGATGAAACTCATCGTCACCAGCGCGACCTACCGGCAGAGCGCGGCCGCCACGCGCACAAAGATCGAGCGCGACCCGGCGAACCGCCTGCTCTCGCGCGGCCCGCGTTTCCGGATGGACGGTGAGATGGTCCGCGATTCCGCCCTCGCGGCAGGCGGGCTGCTCGTCGGAAAGATCGGCGGCCCGAGCGTGAAGCCCTACCAGCCCGAGGGGGTCTGGGAGGCCGTCGCCATGCCGGGGAGCACCACGCGCAATTACAAACGCGACAGTGGCGAGGCGCTCTACCGTCGCAGCCTCTACACGTTCTGGAAGCGCTCCGCGCCGCCGGCGTCGCTGGACATTTTCAACGCTCCGAGCCGCGAGACCGCGTGCATGCGGCGCGAACGCACGAACACACCGTTGCAGGCCCTCGTCACGCTCAACGATCCGCAATTCATTGAGGCGCAACGCGCCCTCGCCCAACTCGCAATCAAGGCCGGCGGCGACGACGATGCAAAGTCCGTGGATTTCATTGCCCGCCGGATTCTCGCCCGGCCCCTGCGCACGGAGGAGTCCGCCATCCTGCTTGCGAGCGTTCGCGCGCTCCTCACGCACTACGAGCAGAAACCGGAGGACGCGACAGCCCTGCTCGGAGTCGGCGAACTCAAGCAGGATCCCTCCATCCCGGCGCCCCGGCTCGCTGCATGGACGATGGTCTGCAACCAGGTGATGAACCTCGACGAAACGCTGAACAAATAATTCCGGACACCATGAGCCTCCTCACCGACCACGCCGCATTGGAAACCCGCCGCCAGTTTTTCGCGCGCGGAAAAAACGCCCTTGGCTACGCCGCCCTGGCATCGCTGCTCGGGCGCGATTATCTCGCTCACGGCGCCGAGTCAAAGGCCGGGGCCGTCCTGACGCATTTCGCCCCGAAGGCGAAGCGCATCATCTACCTCCACATGGTCGGCGGGCCGGCGCAGATGGACCTCTTCGACCACAAGCCGGAGATGGCCAAGTGGTATGACAAGGATTTGCCCCCCACCGTCCAGGGCGGGCAACGGCTCACGACGATGACGAGCGGCCAGAAGCGTTTTCCCATCGCGCCGTCCAGATACAAGTTCGCGCAATTCGGGGACGCCGGCATGTGGATGAATTCGGAGCTTCTGCCTTGGTTTTCGAAATGCTCGGACGACGTTGCTTTCATCCGCTCGATGCACACCGAGGCGATCAACCACGAACCGGCCATCAGCTACATCCAGACGGGCAACCAGATCACAGGCCGGCCATGCCTCGGCTCGTGGGTGAGCTACGGCCTTGGGGCGGAAAATCAGAACCTGCCCACGTTCGTCGTGCTCGTCGCGGAGCCGTCGAACCGCGAGCAGATTCAGGCCATCAGCGGGCGGCTGTGGTCGAGCGGCTACCTCCCGGGCGAGCACGCCGGGGTGGCATTCCGGAGCAAGGGCGACCCGATCTTGTACATCAACAACCCGCCCGGCGTTCCCACAACGGTGCGGCGCAACACGCTCGACGGCATCAAGGCGCTCAATGAAATGAACGCCGCCCTCGTCGGCGACCCGGAGACGCACACGCGAATCGCGCAGTATGAGATGGCGTTCCGGATGCAGGCGAGCGTGCCGGAACTCACCGAGCTTTCTTCCGAGCCCGAAAGCACGTTTGAACTCTACGGCAACGATGCAAAGAAACCGGGCACCTTCGCCAACACCGCGCTCACCGCCCGCCGCCTCGTCGAGCGGGGGGTTCGCTTCGTCCAAATCTACCACAACAACTGGGATCACCATAGCAACCTCCCGGGGCGCATGCAGTCGCAGTGCAAGGACGTCGATCAGGCGTGCCACGGGCTCATCAAGGATCTCAAGCTCCGCGGCTTGTGGGACGAGACGCTGGTGATCTGGGGCGGCGAATTTGGCCGCACGATCTACTCGCAGGGCGGACTTTCCCCCACAAACTACGGACGCGACCATCATCCGCGGTGCTTCACGATGTGGCTCGGCGGCGGCGGGATCAAGGGCGGGACGATCTACGGGGCGACGGACGACTTCAGCTACAACATCGTCGAGAATCCCGTCCACATCCGGGACCTTCACGCAACGCTCCTGCATTTGCTCGGCTACGACCATCTGCGGCTGGGATTCAAGCATCAGGGCCTCGACCAGCGGCTCACAGGAGTCGAACCGGCGCACGTAGTGAAGTCATTGCTCGCATAGCCACCGGGGGGCGGGCTCCTCCGACCACACGACGCAACGCAAGCGTCACCGCTGGCCGGCGAAGCGCGGGTGACGATTTGCGATCACCGGGCTGGCGGCCCGTTTTCGATGCGGATGAATACGGCACGGATGCTCGCGGCCGCACTGAGTGTGACGGTGGTGGTGGCGGCTTTGGTATCCGCAATGGCCGGGGTTCCCTCGACGGCGACCCACTGATCGAAGCGGTAGCCCTCGGCGGCATGCGCCGCAATCGGCACCGGCGCCCCCCGGACCACGGTCGAGTCGCCTGCGGGCGTCACGGCCGCGCCACCCGCTCCAGCGAACGCAGTCAGCGGGATCTGCTTTTCCTGCTCGACTGCACACAGGTGGGAAGTGAGCAGCCCGGTTCCATTCAACGCGATCCATGCCATCCCGGCGACCCGGTCGTCATCATCGGCAGCCGCAAGCGTGACGGGCTGCCAGACATTCCAGTTGGCAGGGGTGAACGTCAGGGTCGCGCCCGCCTGAATCGAGATATCCGGATCCCATACCCTCTCCCGGGAGACCTTCACCGTCACATCCGCGGCCGGCTTCGCCGTGAGCCGGACCTTGAAGGCCGCCGTTCCACCCTCCGGCACCGTGACCAACTGGCAGTCCTTTTCCGTGGTGATCAAAGGGGCGGACGGCTCGCCGTCGGGGACGAAGTTTGCGACGACTTTGCCCGCGAGGCCGCCAGCCCAGTTGAAAACCGTGGCAGTGGTGTCGGGCGAAGCGGGGTTCGCGACGATGATCCCTCCGTCCTTCGACCCCATGCTCCAGCCCGCAAAGCGGAATCCCGCGGAGGGCTTGGCTGTGATCGGTGCCGCCTCCCCCTGCACCACCGTCTCGGGAGAGGCCGGTGATGCCGTGCCGGAATTCGCGGGGGCAACCGTGGTTGCCAGATAGGCATGCCTTTCGATTCCCGAGACGTTCACCTTGGCACCGCGAAAGCCCGGCGCCGAAAGGCTGAATCCGGCGTAGATCGAGCGAAGATTGTGCGGCGCGGGAATGACTTTGCCGTCGGCGTACTTCACGGTGACGGTCTGCCATTGGTTCCAGTTGCCGCGGGTGAATGCCAGGCTACCTCCCGACTCGATCGCGATGTTCTCCCCGGTTGCGTAAACACCGGTTCGATTCGCTGTGACAGTCACATCGTCCGCCGGCGGTCCCGAAAGCCTGACGTGAAAGGAAGCCGCCGTGCTTTCAGGCACGCGGAGGATCTCGCTGCTAACCACTATGGCCCTGTCTTCTTTTACCACTCCCACGGTCACATCGGTCAGGCCCGGCGCGCTCAGGGCAACTGCGGCGCTGCCGTTGTTCGTGGCCCCTTCGTCGGCGTCGTGGGCGGCGGCGACGGTAACGGTCTGCCATTTGTTCCAGTCTGTCGGAGTGAAGGTCAACGTCCCGCCGGACTGGACGCTGATGCTTGCGTCGCCAGAGGCGCGTCTGGCGGAGACCGTCACATTGGATGCAGGCTTGGAGGAAAGCTTCACCCGAAAGGTCGCGGCGCCCGCATCCGGTGCAACCACCCAGAGCGCGCCGGGCACAATGCCGATGGCGCCTCGCTCGACGAAGATCCCCTGGCTGTTGTTGTGGTAACTGCCGGTGGGCGAGGTCTCCAGCCGGATGGCGCGGACCTGATAAACGGCCCCGGCAGATGGAGCAGGATCGGTCCACGACGTTCCCTGGACCGGCGCATCGGTCAGCCGCGTGAAGGGACCGCGCCTGCCTGCCGCACGATAGACGTGATAGCCCCGGAAGCCGTCCGAATCACGGTCCGGCGACGCGTCCCAGGAGAGGGTGCCATCCGCAAGAGTCAACCCGCCGGGCGGCGCAAGAATGTGCATCCGCAGAGTGGGATCGCCGAGCAGGCAGCGAAAGATCGCGTTGGCCATGTT